>CAZIRH010000458.1:0-3903 GCA_964541065.1 uncultured Solibacteraceae bacterium | reverse complement strand
CGGCAGTCTCGGCTGATCCAGGGGAGTCCGCGGGCGAGGCGTTCCGGGACGCGGCGGCGTCCGCGGAGCCGCCGGAGGCCGGTCCTCGCGATCACGGGCCTGAGGTTGCGCCGCCGAGCGGCCCGGGGCTATGGATTCGAAGGGAATCACCTTGCCGAGCGGGGTCTGCCGCGCACCGCCGGGCTGCTTGCGCCGCCCGAGCGGCACCCTTTGCGGCGGAGGCTCCGGCGGCGGTTCGCTCGCCCGGGCGGGCAGTGCACCCCTCGCGGCACGGCCCCGCCGGGGCCGTGGCTCGCCGGACGGCGGCCGCCCGCACAGGACGCAGTGCTGCTCGTCGTCGGCCCTCCAAGATCCGCAATACCAGCAGCGCATAGCCCGCGATCCGAATCTGCCCTGGCCGGCCACTCTGGGGTTCCCACCCGGCGTGCTAGCATTGTCGGTTGAAACCCGGAGAACCGTTGCCCGGCACTAGCTCTCTTGTCCTTAGTAACATAACCGGGCGATTTTGTCACGCTTTTTCCGTCCTGCTGCTGGGCTGGGCCGGGCTGGCCGCCGCTCCGGCGCAGCAGGCCGCCCCCCTGCGGCCCAACGCCATTCCGCCCGGCGAGGTCGAGGTCCGCTCGACGACCCAGGCCAAGGAGGGCCCCTGGTTCCGCCTGCGCGGCGGCGCCGAAGTGGAGACCGCCGAGGCCCTGCTGCGGGCCGGCGAGATCGACTACAACGAGCAGACCGGCGAGGCGGAAGCCCGCGGGAACGTCTACCTGAAGCACTTCGCCGAGGGCGAGGAGCTGTGGGCGGATCGGGCGGAGTACAACGTCCGGACCGAATCGGGCAGGTTCTACGAGGTGCGTGGTTCGGCGCCCGTGCGCATCGAGGCGCGGCCCGGGGTGCTGCACTCGAGCAATCCGTTCCACTTCCAGGGCCGCTGGGCGGAACGGCTGAAGGACCGCTACATCCTGCACGACGGCCTGATCACCAACTGCAAGATGCCCCGGCCCTGGTGGGTGCTCGCCGGCCCGCGCTTCGACGTGATACCGGGGCAGCGCGCCCTGGCCTACCACTGCGTGTTCCGGCTGCGCAAGGTCCCGCTGTTCTACGCGCCGGTCTACTACCGGCCGCTGGAGCGGCTGCCGCGGCGGAGCGGGTTCCTGGCGCCCAACATCGGCAACAGTTCGCGGCGCGGCAAGATGCTGGGAGGCGGCTACTATTGGGCCTTCCATCGCAGCTACGACGCCACCTACCGCGCCCAGTACTTCACCCAGCGCGGCGTGGCGCACAACCTGGACGTGCGCGGCCAGCCGCGTCCGGGCACGGAGTTCAACGGCTTCCTCTACGGGGTGAACGACCGGGGCCTCAAGCTACAGAGCGGCGAGCGGCGCAAGGAGGGCGGCGTGCTGGCCTCCATCTCCGCGCGCTCCGACCTGGGATATGGCTTCCAGGCGCGCGCCGAGATCAACTACCTGAGCTCGTTCAAGTTCCGCCAGGCCTTCACCGAGTCCTTCAACGAGGCCATCTTCTCGGAGGTGCACTCCATCGGCTACCTCACCCGCAACTGGTCCACCTACGGGTTGAACGTGGTCTTCCAGCGCCACGAGAACTTTCAGAGCACCCAGCCCGACGATGCGGTGGTGATTCGCAAGCTGCCGCACGTCGAGTTCGCCAGCCGCGACCGGCAAGTGTGGCGGCGCGGACTGCCGGTGTGGGTTTCCTTCGATTCCAGCGCCGGCCTGCTGCGGCGCAAGCAGTTGCTGTTTCAGACGCGGCAGTTCCTGGAGCGCACCGACTTCCAGCCGCGCGTCATGACCGCGCTACGCTGGAAGGACTTCAACCTCATCCCCAGCTTCGCGGTGCGCGAGACCCGCTATGGGGAGAGCCGGGACGGCGACCGCATCGTGGGCCGGAACCTGAACCGCTTCACGCGCGAGTTCGCGGTGGCCCTGGAACCGCCTTCCCTGGCCCGCGTCTTCAAAGGCCCCGGCTGGCTGGGCGAGGGCCTCAAGCATGTCATCGAACCCCGGGCCTCCTTCCGGCACGTCAGCGGCGTCACGGATTTCGACCGCATCATCCGGTTCGATGACACCGAGCTGGTGGCCAACACCAGCGAGGCCGAGCTGTCGCTCACCAACCGGGTTTTCGCCAAGCGGGGCGGCCAGGTGTTCGAACTGGCGAGCTGGGAACTCTGGCAGCGCCGGTACTTCGATCCGAGCTTCGGCGGGGCGGTGGTGGAGGGCCAGCGGAACGTGCTGCTGAGCTCGATCGATCTGACCGGCTATGCCTTCCTGGACCGGCCGCGGCGCTACTCGCCGGTGGTGTCCGCCCTGCGATTGCAGCCCCGGCCCGGCTTCGGCCTCCAGTGGCGCTCCGATTACGATCCGCTGCGCCAGAAGGTGGTCAATAGCCTGCTCACCGCCGATGCGCGCTTCTCGAAGTACTTCGTCTCGCTGGGACACAACAGCGTGCGCAGCGCCACCACGCTTTCGCCCGCCGCCAACCAGTTCCGCGGGCTGGTGGGCCTCGGACAGGACAACCGGCGCGGCTGGAACGCGGCCTTCAGCACCATCTACGACTTCCGCACCGGCCAGATGCAGTTCGCCACCACCCAGGTCACCTACAACACCGACTGCTGCGGCTGGAGCGTGCAGTACCGGCGGTTCAGCTTCGGCACCCGCCACGAAAACCAGTTCCGGGTGGCCTTCGCCATCGCCAACGTGGGCTCCTTCGGCACGCTCAAGAAGCAGGAGCGGCTGTTCTAGGAAAAAACCCAGGTAAGGGGATTGTCACCCGCAGACTCAGGGTGTATACTGACCGGCACGAGGCGTTCAACTTGGGAATCCGTGCCGGTTCACCGCCCGCCATCCCGAGAGTGGGGGTGTGTAGCCGTTGGCGCCGCGTGCGGGGGCCTGGCAGCCGCCGCATTCCGAGGAACGCAGTCCAACAGGAGGTCACCATGCCAGGGAGTTCGCGTTTGCTGAGATGTGCATGCCTGCTCTTCATCGCCGACGCCTGCTTCGCGAATAGCATCTCTCCCGAGCTGCTTTACGCGATCGGGCCGGACTCAATCCTGTCAGAGCCCCGGGGGTTCTACTCGATTTCCACCGGCGGGGTGGCAACGTGGCTGTTTGACTTCGGCGATCCAACGCTGGGGTTCAACGGGGGCCTGGCGTTCCATCCCGGGAGCAACCTGTTCTACGCGATCGCCAACGACAGCTTGGGCGCCTCGAGCCTGGTTTCGTTTTCGCCGTGGGGGGGCGGGGCGTTCACGACGATTGGCCCGCTGGGCCAGGGCTTCATCTCCGGACTGGCCTACAACTCTTCGGACGGCTACCTGTACGGCATCTCGAGCGACTGGTTGGGCAACTCCAGCCTGAGCCGGATCGGCCTCAACGGCGTCGTCACCCCGGTCGGCGCCTCGGGGATCGGCTTCTACGGGGGCCTGACCTTCCGTCCCTCCGACGGCTTGCTCTACGGTTTCTCGGGCGACTCCTACGGGGTCCAGCGTGAGTTCCAATCCATTGACCCCGGCACGGCGGTCGCCACATGGCAGTTCGAACTGGGGGACGGATCGGCGTCCTTCAGCGGGGGTGTGGCCTGGGTTACGGCGGACGGCCTCTTCTACGTGATCTCCAACGACGGGTCGGGTTCGACGCTGCAAACGCTGACGCTCGCAGGAACGCTGACGCCGATTGGCGGCATCGGCGGTGGCTTCTGGAACGTCAGTTTGGCGGCCGCCACGCCCATCCCGGAGCCGTCTTTGTGGCTGCCACTGGCGGCGGCGCTGATGGCGGGGTTGCTGGTGAGGATGCGGGCGCGGGCACGCTGACTGGCTTCACACGATTTCTGAGATTTTTCTCAAGGAGGGAAGAAAGATGCGCACACTCACACGCACAGGCATTCTCGCGCTGA
>CAZIRH010000457.1:0-3937 GCA_964541065.1 uncultured Solibacteraceae bacterium | reverse complement strand
CTCATGAAATTGCATCGGAGGTGGTTGCGGCGGCTCGTTCCGTCGCCGCTGCTGAACCGGATCAACCATCTCTCCCACCTCGAAGACCGCCTCTTCGATCTGGAGGCCCGCCGCGCGCAACTGGCCGCCATCATTCTCCGTGAACGCTACGCGAACCTGTTTGCCGCTGACCCCGGCCCGGAGTTCCAGGTCTTCTCGCAAAACGGCGAAGACGGCCTCCTCCTCTGGCTGCTCCAGCAAACCGGCGCGCCCGTGAAGAACTTCGTCGAGGTGGGCATCGAGAACGCGCGCGAGTGCAACACCGCGCTGCTGGCTTTCGTCCTCGGCTGGGACGGGCTCATGCTGGAGGCCGATCCGCTCAGCGTGGCGGCTGCGCAGAGGCTGGCCAGCCGGATGTTGATGGGCCGGCCGAACCGCGTCGAGATCCGGCAGGCGTTCGTCACCCGCGACACTGTCAACCTGCTCATCGGAGGTCCGGATCTCGGCGTGCTTTCCATCGACGTCGATGGCATGGACTACTGGCTCTGGAAGGCCGTCGCGGACGCGCTCCCGCGCGTTGTCATCGTGGAGTACAACGCCTCGCTGGGGCCGGATGAGTCGCTCACCGTGCCCTACCGGGCGGATTTCTCCGCGACCGAGGCGCATCCGAGCGGCTACTACCACGGCGCCTCGCTCGCCGCCCTGGAGAAGCTGGCCCGCGAGAAAGGCTATGCCCTCGTCGCGGTGGACGCCGCGGGCGTCAACGCGTTCTTCGTGCGTGACGACGTCCGGCCGGAGACCCTGCACGCCCGGCGCGCCGCGGAGTTGTTCCGTCCGCACCTGGCGCGCGCGCGCCTCCATTCGCCGGAAGAACAGTGGGCGCTCATCCGGCATCTGCCCTATGAGCGGGTCTAGCCCGGCGCTGCGCCGCAGGCGAACCCGCCTGCGCCACGTGGGAGCTCAGGGTCAAGGGGATTGCGCAGCAGGACCCTGCTGGCGCGCCGCAGCCACCTCGCGCAGCACAAACTCCTGGCGCTCCTGCGCGAACGTCAACAGGCCGGCCACCGCCCCATCGAACTCCTCGTTCGAGCACGACCGGATCTCACCGAACATCTCCAGCGAGCATTGCTTGAGGCTGTCCTCGTAGGCCGCATCCCGGATCTGATCGTAGTAGTTGCTGATCTCCTGCTCCAGCCAGCCCCCGGCGCCGCCGGCCAGGGCTGCGCTGGTGAGCAGCGCCTCCAGGTAGGCGTCCCGCAGCTCCGTAACCGCCACCGCCCTCCGCATCAGCACGTTGATGTCGGCGTTCTGGAAAATGGGCCGGTCAGATCCGCGAAAGGTGTTGTCCTTGTCCCACACAATGAACTGGCTGAGGTTCTGGCCCGCGAAGCGGTAGAGGTAGAAGTTGGCCAGGCCGGAGTCGCCCACGATGCCATCCCTCTCGGCCAGGTAGTTCTCGATGGCAGCGTGCATCATGTACAGCTTCAGGTCCAGGAAGGCGGCCATGGCGACGGGGAAGTCCTCGTCGGAGGCCTCGTTCATGGTGCGGATCATGTCCACCAGGGGCTGCGGGTCGGGGTCCTTCTCGCGCGTCTGGGGCTTGAAGGGCATCGGTGAGTATTTCTCCGGGTCCGGGCCGCGGTACTCGAAGTTGTACGGCCCGTCCCACTCGTACGAGTAGAGGTACCCGCTGTCCTCGCCGAAATTGCTCTTAAGGAAACGCTTGTCCACCGACTCGACCACCACGTACAGCCCGGCGTAGTCGCCGTTCACGTAGACCCGCGCGTGCACCACCCGCGGCGCCGGCAGCCCCATCTGCCGGAAGAACGTCATGCTGAGGCGCTCTTTGAGCAACGAGGCGTCCTGCACGGAGTTCTTCAACTGCACCGACTTGAGACCGAGGAACGCCTGCGCCGAGTCGAAGCGGTTGAAGTCTATGGCCAGGCCCGGCTTGATCGCGTTGCGGCTGCCGGCGCCGCGCGAACGGACGCCCACATTCTCAACCAGGATGCCACCCCACTCGAAGTTGCACGGGTAGTAGGTGTTCTCCAGGTACTGCTCGTGCAGGGTGCGCCAGTCGGCGTCAGTCATGGTGAGCCGGATCTCGTGCACCACGCCCGGGTCGAAGAAGTCGTCGGTGGTCTGCGCCGCCGCCCATCCCGTGGTGAGCCCGGCCAGTAGAATCAATATGCTTCCCCTGCGCCCCATGGTCTCTCCTGCCGATCTGCAAAATGGACTGCTACTGAGTAGAACACGCCCAGTCATAAAAGGTTACGCCACCATGACAGAATGGCCCAGTGAGCGGATTTCTCCTCGTGCGCGGCGCCCGCCAGTTGCTCACCTTGCGGGGCGCCAGCGGCCCCCGGCGTGGCTGGGGCCTCCAGGACCTCGGGCTGATCCAGGACGGCGCGGTGCTCATCCGGGACGGCGTGATCGCCTCGGTCGGCCCGAGCCGTCGCGTGGAGAACCTCTCCGAGGCGCGCTCGGCCCGCGAGCTCGACGCCACCGGCCGCGTGGTCATGCCCGGCTTCGTGGACAGCCACACCCACTTCGTCTGCGGCCCTCTCCGCCTCACCGACTATGAGGAGCTGCTGGCCGGCGCGCCGGCGCAGCCCATCACCGAGAACGCCGAGGGCATCCGCTCCAGCGTGCGCGCGGTGCGTTCGCTGTCCAGCACCCGCTTGCTGTTGCAGGCCCGGCGGACGCTGGAGACGTTCATCCGGCACGGCACTACCACGCTGGAAGGCAAGTCCGGCTATGGCCTGGATGAGACTGGGGAGTTGAAGACCCTGCGTGTGATGGCGACCCTGCGCCAGCGGCCGCTGGATGTGCTGCCCACCTACTTTGGGGCGCACACCGTTCCCCTGGAGTACCAGGGCCGGGCGGACGATTACCTCGACTGGATGTGCTCCCACCTGTTGCCCATTATCCGCCGTCGCCGGCTGGCGCGCTTCGTGGACGCGGCCTGCGGGCCGGCCGGCTTCAGTTGCCAGCAGGCGCGCCGCTACTTCCAGGCGGCGCAGGCGCTGGGTTTTCTGCTGAAGGTTCATGCCGAGCAGTCCACGCACAGCGGCGGGGCGCGGCTGGCGGTGGAACTGGGCGCCGTGAGCGCCGACCACCTCGCCTGGGCCGACCCGCAGGATGTGGCCTTGCTGGCCGCCTCCCCCACCATCGCCACGCTCTTGCCAGGCCCGGTGTTCCACCTGGGACTGGATCGCTACCCGCCGGCCCGGGCCCTGATCGAAGCCGGCGCCGCCGTGGCCCTGGGCACCGATTTCAACCCCGGCACCAGCCCCAGCCACAGCCTGCCCGCGATCCTGGCATTGGCCTGCTCCCAGATGCGCCTGACGCCCGCGGAGGCCGTCTCCGCCGCCACCATCAATGGCGCGCACGCCCTGGGCATGGGCGGCCGGGTGGGGTCGCTCGAGGCCGGAAAGCAGGCCGACCTGATCGTCCTGGACGTGCCGGACTACCGCGAGATACCCTATCATTACGGGGTGAACCTGGTGGCCATGACGCTCAAGCGGGGAGAGATCCTGTATAGGCAAGGGGAGGTCCGGTGGCCAGACGACTGATCGAGTGCGTGCCGAACTTCTCCGAGGGCCGGGACGCGGGAAAGGTCGAGGCGCTGGCGGCGGCGATCCGCTCGGTCCCTGGGGTGGTGCTGCTGGGCCAGGAGATGGACCCCGATCACCACCGGTCGGTGCTCACCTTCGCCGGCCCCCCCGAGGCGGTGGCCGAGGCGGCTCTGCGCGCGGTGGGTCAGGCGATCCAGCTCATCGACCTGAACCAGCACTCGGGCGTCCACCCGCGCATCGGCGCCGCCGACGTGGTGCCCTTTGTGCCCCTCCAGGGCTTCACCCTGGAGGAGTGCGTGCTCCTGGCCGAGCGCGTGGGTCACGAGATCTGGCGGCGCTTCCACGTGCCGGTCTACTTCTATGAGGCCGCGGCGCGCCAC
>CAZIRH010000456.1:0-3940 GCA_964541065.1 uncultured Solibacteraceae bacterium | reverse complement strand
CGGGTGGAGTTTCGGCCACCCCGTTCCCGCAGCCGCCCTGGGACGGCTCGCCGCTGGAGGGCAGGCGCATCCTGCTGTGGGCGGAACAGGGGCTCGGCGACAGCATTCAGTTCATCCGCTACGCGCCGCTGGTGAAGCGCGCCGGTGGGACGGTTCTCATCGAGTGCCAGCCGTCGCTGGCCGGGCTGCTCGAGTCGGCGCCCGGCGTGAACCAAGTCATCCCGTTCGGGTCCGCCCTGCCCGATTTCGACGTCCACCTGCCGCTTCAGAGCCTGCCGCGCGTGCTGGGGACGACACTCGAGACGATCCCCGCCGAGGTGCCCTACCTGTCTGTCAGCCCAGCCTTGGTCGAGCACTGGCGTGCGCGTGTGGGGCAGGAAGATGGGTTCCGCGTCGGCCTCGCCTGGGCCGGCAATCCGAACCAGGCTAACGACCGCAACCGGTCGATGCCGGGCGGGTACTTCGCCGCGCTGGCCGGGATTCCGGGCTGCGCCCTGTTCAGCCTGCAAGTGGGTCCCCGGTCCGGGGAACTCGAGGGGGTGACGCACCTGGGCGCGGAGTTCCGCGACTGCGCCGACACGGCGGCTGCGATCCTGAGCCTGGACCTGGTGATCTCGGTGGATTCGATGGTCGCGCACCTGGCCGGCGCGCTGGGTAAGCCGGTGTGGACGCTGCTGGCGACCGCGGCCGATTACCGCTGGCTGCTGGGGCGCGAGGACTCTCCCTGGTATCCCAGCATGCGCCTGTTCCGGCAAGCGCGACCCGGCGACTGGCAGGAAGTGATGGCAAGGGTCGCGGAGGCCCTGCGGAGTGCCTCGACTCGCTAAGATCCTGGAGCGCGGCATCGAGCATCACCAGGCCGGGCGGCGGCAGGCCGCCGAGCGGATCTACCGCCAGGTGCTCTCGCGCGAGCCGGGGAACGCCGACGCGCTGCACCTGCTGGGGCTTCTGGCGAAGGAGGCCGGCGACCACCAGGGGGCCTTCAACCTGATCCGCAAGGCGGTGGAACTGGAGCCCGGCGCCGCCTTGCTGCACAACAACCTCGGCTCGGTGCTGGAGTCGCTCGAGCGGCTGGATGAGGCGATCCAGTCCTACCGGCAGGCCCTGCGGATCGATCCCGGTTACGCCGAAGCCGAGCTCAACATGGGTAACGCCATGCTGCACAAGGGCCAACCGCAAGAAGCCCTCGAGCACTATGAGCGCGCGCTCGACCGGCGCCCCGATCTGGCCGAGGCCCACAACAACCTGGGGGTCACGCTGCGCGCGCTGGGCCGCACCCAGCAGGCCGCCGACCGCTACCGGGAAGCCATCCGCCTCACACCCGACTACGTGGACGCCCACGTCAACCTCGGCGCGCTGCTGTTCGCGCAGGAAGAAACGGCGGAGGCCGAGCGCAGCTTTCGCGAGGCGTTGCGGCTGAGGCCGGAACTGGTGGACATGCGGGGCGCCCTCACGGTGGTGCTCATCCGGCAGGAACGGTTCGCCGAGGCCGAGGTGCTCTGCCGCGAGAATCTGGTTCACAGGCCCGGCGATCCGGAAGCGCTCAACCATCTCGGGATCGCGCTTCAAATGCAGCAGCGTTATGCCGAGGCGATTGATTCCTACCGCCAAGCGCTGGGCGCGCATCCGGACTTCGCCCAGGCCTATCAGAACCTGGGTACCTGCCTCATCCTTGTGCACCGCTTGGAAGAGGCCGCCGAGTGCTGCCAGGCGGCGCTGCGCATCCAACCGCACTACGCGGAAGCGCACAACACACTGGGCCACGCGCTGGCCCAGCTTGGGAGGCTGGAAGAGGCGATCGTCTGCTACCGCCAAGCGATCGAACTCAAGCCCGCGTACGCCGAAGCGCTCAACAACCTCGGGGGCGCACTCCTGGAGGTAGGGCGCCTGGGGGAGGCCATCTCGGCCTGCCACGAGGCGATCGCCGCGGACCCGCGGTTCTATCGCGCGTTCACGAACCTGGGCACGGCCTTCTACCAGCAGGGCCGGGTGGAAGACGCGGTGGCGGCATTCCGCGGGGCGCTCGAGATCCGGCCCGATTTCGCATCGGCGCATTCCAATCTGCTGTTCTGTCTGAACTACGACGAGGCGTGGCAGCCCGAGGCGGTGCTGGCGGAGCACCGTGGCTGGGCGGCCCGGCATGGGAATGCCTGTCCGGCGCCGCCCCGGCCAGCGCGCGCGCTCCGGCGTATCGGCTATGTCTCTCCGGATTTTCGGGAACACCCGGTGGGCTGCTTCGTTGAGCCTGTGATCCGGGCGCACGATCGCACGGCGTTCGAGGTCCACCTGTTCTCCAACGTGGGCCGGCCGGACGGGGTGACCCAACGGTTCCAAGCGCTGGCGGACCGCTGGCACGACATACGCGGGCTCACCGACGAGGAAGCCGCCAAGCTGGTGCGCCTCCAGGAAATCGATATCCTGGTCGATCTCGCCGGCCACACGGCGGAGAACCGGCTGCTGGTGTTCGCGCGCCGGCCGGCGCCGGTCCAGGTGACCTACTGCGGCTATCCCAACACCACCGGTCTGGAAGCGATCGACTACCGCCTCACCGACGAGTGGGCCGACCCGCCCGGCCGCACCGAGCATCTGCACACGGAAGAGCTGGTGCGGTTGCCGCGCGGACTCCTATGCTACCTGCCGCCGGCCGGCGCTCCGGAGGTGGGACCGGTGCCAGCGCGGGAGACCGGGCGGGTCACTTTCGGATCGTTCAACGCACTGCCGAAGGTGCGGCCGCCGGCGATCGCCGCCTGGGCGGAGATTCTACGGCGGGTTCCGGACTCGCGGATCATGCTGAAGTCGAAGGGACTTGCCGACCCGGATGGCTGCCGGCGCATTGTCGAACTGTTCAGCCGGCACGGCATCGAGGAGGCGCGGGTGGAACTGGCCGGATCGCTACCGTCGCACGAACACCACCTGAGCCTTTACGGCAGCATCGACATTGCGCTGGACACGTTTCCCTACCAAGGCACCGCAACCACTTGCGAGGCGCTGTGGATGGGTGTACCGGTGGTCGTTCTGGCGGGAGCGACGCATGTGGCGCGCGTCGGTGTGAGCCTGCTGGGGCGGGTCGGGCTGCCCTACTTGGTCGCGGATACCCGGGAGGCCTACATCGACCGTGCCGTGGCGCTGGCGGGCGACCTCGAGCGACTGGCGGGGCTGCGGAGCGGGCTGAGGCGGCGCATGGCGGATTCCCCGCTTACCGACGCCGGTTCGTTCACCCGCGATCTGGAAGAGGCGTACCGCCGCATCTGGACAAGAGGAGAAGACAAGTGACACTAACCGGAATGCTGGGAGTGAGGGAGCGCCTGGACACCGCGCTTGCGCACCATCAGTCCGGCCGGCTGGAGCAGGCGGAGGAGATCTACCTCAAGTTGCTCGAGAGAGATCCGCGCAACGCCGACGCGCGCCACCTGCTAGGCATGGTGGCCTACCAGCGCGGAGACTGCCAGACGGCGGCCGCGCACATCCGCGAGGCCATCCGGATGGCCCGCTTGGTGCCCCAGTTTCACAACAATCTCGGGCTGGTGCTGGAAGGGCTGGGGCGGGGCGAGGAGGCGCTGGCCAGCTTCCAGGAGGCCGTGCGGCTGGCGCCCGCCTACGCCGAGGCGCAGGCGAACCTGGGTAAGGCGCTACACAATCAGGGCCGCCACAAGGAAGCCCTGGCTGCCCTGGACAAAGCGTTGCGCTTGAAGCCCGGTTTCCCGCAAGCCTGGTATTGGCTGGGTTGCGCGGCACAGGCGGCGGGCGAGCTGCCTGAGGCCATCCGCGCGTTCGAGCAGGTACTGGCGCGCCAGCCCGATCATGCGGAAGCCAACGTCAATCTGAGCAGCGCGCTGAAGCAGCGGGGGCGCTTCCAGGAAGCGGAGACCTGTTGCCGCCGCGCACTCGCCAGCCGGCCGGACCTGGCCGAAGCGCAGGCAAACCTCGGCGCGATCCTGCT
>CAZIRH010000455.1:0-3975 GCA_964541065.1 uncultured Solibacteraceae bacterium | reverse complement strand
TTGTTCCAGCAGTCCCAGGCCGTGGGAGACCTGGGATACAATCCGCTCTTGTCGATGCCCCCGCTGGGCACTTGCACCGCTTCCGCCGGCAACCTGGACCTGGGCCAACTGCTGGGCACGGATCTCGGGGGAGAGGTGCCCGGCCAGGAGAGTGTGCTGGGCCGCGAATTGGACGCCGGCAAGGAGCTCACGGTCACCGGCCCCAAGGGCAATTCCATCCCCATGCCCAGGCTGAACGCCGAGGAGAACAAGGGGCCCTATGTCGGCCTGCTGGGCGGCTCCATCCCGCTCGAGGGCGCCCAGTCGCTGCCCCTGTTCCTCGACGGCGGCCGCTACACAGTCTCCGGCCCTGGCGGCAAGGATGTCGGCCCCTTCAAGGCCACCATCGACATCCCGACGCCCCTCCAGTGGACCAACCGCAACCAGATCACCCAGGTTGACCGCTCTTCCGGCCTCACCCTGACCTGGTCGGGCGGCGATCTCAGCCAGCAACTGGTTCTCATCGCCGGGGGCTCCAGCGATCAGAAGTCCAAGGCCTCCGGGGGGTTCATCTGCTTTGTTCCCGGCACCGGCGGCAGCTACACGGTCCCGCCCTCGGTGCTGGGCAACCTCCCGGCTAGCGTCGCCGACAAACCCGAAGATTCCATCGGCGCCCTGGTGTTCGGGACGGCTCCGGCGGGCAACTACGCCAAGTTCACGGCCACGGGCCTGGATGTGGGGTACATTTTCTACGGTTCGCTGAACGCCAAGACGCTACCCTACAAGTAGTGGTGTCGCGCCGCACCAGAGTCGGGCCTAGCGCGCTTCTCCTGGCCGCCCTGTGGGTGCCGCTGTGTCTGGCCGAGCGCCGTGCCGTCATCATCGACCTCGACGGCGTCCGCCGCGACACCTTTGAGCAGACCTACCTCGACGGCCGGCTCCCCAACTTCCAGCGCATCCTCGGCTCCGCGGTGTGGTTCGACAACGCGGTCTCGGTTCTCCCCACCGTCACCATGGCCGGACAGGCCTCGATCTTCACCGGCGTGGCGCCGGAGAAGCACGGCGTCATCGGCAACGAGTGGTTTGATCGCGCCGCCGGGCGCGCGGTGGACTACCTGACTGTCACCGGGGTGTCCTGCGTGTACGGCTTCACGCTGTTGGCCGGCCCCGAGTGCGGCGGCGGCCTGGCCAACGGTCACCTGCTCTCCCCCACGCTCTACGAGGCTGCCACCGCCGCCGGCCTCCGCAGCACCGTGGTCTTCAACCAGTACTGGAAAGGCGCCACCCATGTTGTGCTGCCAGGCGCGACCGACGTGCTCGCTTTCGTCGAGAACTACTCCATCGACTACGAGGCCTTCGACCGCCGCATGACGGACCGCGCCCTCGAGGCGCTCCAGGAACACGGCCTCCCCGCCATCCTGACGGTCTACTTCGCCGGGACCGACGGGATTGGGCACGCCCTCGGCACCGCCGCCCAGCCCGGCTACCTCGAACGCGTCATCGACTACCACTTGGGCCCCCTGCTCGACGCTCTCGCAGCCCTCGACCCCGCCTGGCGCGCCAATACCCTCTTCGTCATCACGGCGGACCACGGCCGCACCGATGTCACCCTGAACCCGGAGGACCTCACTCTCGCTGCCGATCTCCGTGCGGCCCTCGGGCGCGCCGGCTATGATTCCGATCACGCGCACATTGCCGCCAATGGCGGCATGGCCTACATCTACCTGAAGGCTGGGGCTTGGTCCGAGCTGCCCTCCACACAAGCCGTCGAGACGGTCGCCCGGCAGCTCTCCCAAGATCCGCTGCTGGCGCGCGCCGTCGAGTCCGTCCGCGTGCGCCGCGACGACGAAGCCCCCCGCAGCGGCGACCTCATCCTGTGGCTGAGACCCGGCCACTACTTCGGCAACCTGGGCGTCGGCTCCCAGCACGGCAGCATCCACGAGACCGATCTGGCAGTCCCGCTCATTCTGGCCCTGGGCGGCCTGCCCTCCCGCCACCGCGCCGAGCGTGTCTCGACCACGCAGATCGCCCGCACCATCGCCGGCTTCCTGGGTTTCCTCGTCGAACGAGTCGAGCCAGCGCTGCCGTGGGAAGCGCCCGCGCCGGCCCGGCCCGGTCTCGGCCCCCCGCGCCTGTTCCCCGGACGATAGCACGCAAGGCCCCTGCCGCGAGTGAAAGACCGGCCTGCTCGCTGCCTCTTTTCAGCGTGGACGCCGTCGCGCCCCCGGGCGAGCGGCGCCCACCTGAAGGAGGTTGCGATGCAGCGTTCTCTGTCTGTGTGTGTGCTCATGGGGTCGGCGGTGCTGGCCGGTTCGCTCCTGGCTGAGCCGTCCTCCCTGGTACACACCAAAGGGTCGATCACCGCCCATCCGCAGGTGAAGGCCCTCCTTTTCGTCCCCTTCAACGAGCGGGCGGAGCAGACCGGCCCCGCGGCGCTGGCCGCAGTCGCCGGGGATGGGGCCTTCGCCGTGGCGCTCCCCCGCGGCAACTACCTCGTGGTTCAGCACCCGCCGGGCTCCTGCTCGGCGGTCCGCGAGCTCCGGCTTTCCGCGCTCCCGCCGGACGTGTACCTCGAGCTGGGTTTCGCCCCCGAGCGCGTCACCGAGGCGCCCGGCACCACCACGACCGTGGAACGGGAGTTGACGCTGGCCCGGGGTCTCGTGGGCTACACCGTGGGTGCCTCCCAGGCCGGCTCCGGCGGGCTCATTCCGGGGCCGCCATCGCCCGGCCTCCCGCAGGCCTATCTCGGTCGGGACCAGGGCGACATCCGGCCCAGGCCAAACCCGCCCCGCCCGCGCCCCAAGCCCGGCCCGGGCGGCGGCGATCAGCCCAAGCCTGGCGGCGGGAAGGGAGGTCCCGAGTGGCCCCCGCCCAAGGGCGACCAGCAGCAGCGTGCCGCCCTCCCTGGGGTCGGCACTATCCCCACAACCATCGCGCCGCCCGTGTTGACCACTCCCCTGCCGAGCCTGCTCTCCTACCAGTCCTCGATCCCCAAGCTGCCTGGGGGCATCAATCTCGGGGCAGGGTTGGTGTGCGGGGCTGTCCCGCAGCCGGCTGCTGCCGGAGCGCCTGGGAGGCAGCCATGAAGTGTTCCTGGTCGCTGCCTCTCGTGGCGGGCGCACTGCTGGCGTGGCCCGCCTCCGGGGCGCTGGGGCAAAAGACCGGCGCACCGCCCCCCGGGGCCTCCTGGGCCGCGCGCCCAGCGGCTTCCAGTGCGGCGGCCGTGAGGTTCATCGGCAAGCCGGCGTGCCGGCGCGTGCGCCAGCAGTCGGGTGTCGAGCTCACCGGCGACGTCACGGTCGCGGCCGCCGTGCTGGTGACCGAAAGCCATGAGCCGCTTGCCGGGAAAACCGTCACTCTGTTCGTCCACTCCGGCGCGGGCGTCTTCGAGTCCAGCAAGGCAGTGACGGACCGGGCGGGAAGGGCAGGTCCGAGAGTTCTCTTCGGACTGCCGCCAGGCTCCCTGGAACTGCGCGCCCAGGTCTGCCTGGATGGGCTCCCCGGCCAGCCGCCACCCTGCACCGAGACGGTGACCCTCAGTCTGCGTAACTGGGCGGACCTCGAAGTGGACTTCGACATGGGCTACCTGGTCATGCCCAAGCCCGCCGCGGGCAAGGGCGCCGGGGTGCCCGTGTACTCCGACAACGTATTCAATACCGTCCTCCGCCCCCGTTTGACTTTCACCCTCTGGGAGACCGAGCGCAACTGGAAGTATTACGGCTTCAGCGTCTACGGCACCATCCCGGGCCTGTTCCAGGACCGCAGCCTGCTGCTGCGCGGGGGTGAAGGGGCCACCTTCTACTCCCTGGACCGGACCATGGGCTGGGGCGACTTCGCGGCGGGCGCCAACCTGAGCTTGCGGGGGAACTTCTCGGCCGACGTGTCTTACAACGGGGCCAACGGCAAAGTGTCGCTGGTGGATTCCATCCGCAATCTCGGCACCCCCCGCGCGGTCAACCTGGGCGACGGATTCGAATCCCTGGACGCGACGGTGCA
>CAZIRH010000454.1:0-3976 GCA_964541065.1 uncultured Solibacteraceae bacterium | reverse complement strand
CGCTCGTAGAAGGTGGGCACCACGTCCCGCTCCAGCAGGTCGTAGAGCGCCTCGGACTCGACCTGGTCCCGGTACGCCGGATTGTCGTAGTGCTCCCCGCTGCCGATCGCCCACCCGATGGGGTTGGTGCGCAGCTCCGGCACCCGCCAGGCTTCGTCCCACCACCCGTCCAGCACGCTCAGGTTCAGCGCGCCGTTGGCCGCCGCCTTCATGCCGCTGGTTCCGCTGGCCTCCATCGGTCGCTCGGGCGTGTTCAGCCACACGTCCACTCCCTCGACCAAGTAGCGGGCGACGGTCATGTCGTAGTCCTCGAGGAAGACCAGGCGCCGCCGGAACTCCTCGCGCCGCGCCAGGCCTACGATCTGCCGGATAAGCTCCTTGCCCGCCCCGTCGCGGGGATGCGCCTTGCCCGCGTAGATCACCTGTACGGGCCGCTGGGGCCCGGTCAGAATCCGCTCCAGCCGCTCGATGTCGCGCAGCAGCAGCGTGGCCCGCTTGTAGGTGGCGAAGCGCCGCGCGAACCCGATGGTCAGGGCCTCCGGGTCGAGCACCTCCTCGGCCGCTTCGATCTCCGAAGGCGGGGCGCTGCGCCGCTCGAGCTGCGCCCGCAGTCGCCGCCGCGCGAACGCCACCAGCCGCTCCCGCCGCCGCTCATGGGTCCGCCACAGCTCCTCCGCGGGAATGGTGTCCACCCGCTGCCACAGCGTCTGGTCGGCGGGTTCCTCTCGCCAATTCGGCCCCAGGTAGCGGTCGTAGAGCTGGTTCATCTCGTATGAGATCCACGACTGGAAATGCACGCCGTTGGTCACGTGCGCGATGGGCACTTCCTTCTCGGGCACGCCCGGCCACAAGTGTTGCCACATCTGCCGGCTGACTTCCCCGTGCAGGCGGCTGACGCCGTTGGAGGAGGCCGCCAGGCGCAGCGCCAGGATGGTCATGCAGAAGTCGCCGCCCGCCCCGTGCCGCCCCAGGGCCAGGAACTCGTCGCGGCCCAGCCCCAGCCCGCGCGCGTATTCCCCCAGGTGGCGCTCGATCAGGTCGGGCGGGAAGTAGTCGTGCCCGGCCAGCACCGGCGTGTGCCCGGTAAACACCAGGCTCGAAGAGGCCAGCTCGCGCGCCTCCGCGAAGCTCAGCCGGTCTTGTTCCATAAGCCGGCGCACCCGCTCCAGCGCCAGGAACGCCGAGTGGCCCTCATTCATGTGGTACACCGTGGGCTCCAGTCCCAGCGCCCCCAGCGCCCGGTAGCCGCCGATCCCCAGCAGCACCTCCTGTTTGATCCGCATCTCCAGGTCCCCGCCGTAGAGCTGGTCGGTGATGTCGCGGTCCTCCGCGCGCGGGTTGGCCTCCAGGTTGGTGTCCAGCAAGTACAGCGGAATGCGGCCCACCTGGGTGCGCCACACCTGGGCCGTCACCACGCGGCCCGGATACTGCACCTCGGCCGTCACCGGCCCCCCGTCGGCCCGCCGCACCAGGCTCAACGGCAGGTTGTGAAAGTCATTGTCCGGGTAGTCCTCCTGCTGCCAGCCCGCCTGGTTCAGATACTGCCGGAAGTAGCCCTGCTGGTACAGCAACCCCACTCCCACCAGCGGAACCCCCAGGTCGCTGGCCGATTTCAGATGATCCCCGGCGAGGATCCCCAGGCCTCCGGCGAAGATTGACAGGCACTCCGTGACCCCGAACTCGGCCGAGAAGTAGGCGATCAATGGCGGCGCCTCCCCGCCCCGCCAGGTGCGGCGGAACCAGGAGGTCTCCGCGCGCAGGTAGGTCTGGAACTCCCGGGTGACGCGCTCGAGGTGCGCCAGGAAAGCGTCGTCGCGCGCGGCCGTCTCGAGCTTGGCCTGGTCGATGCTGCCCAGCATCAGCACCGGGTTGTGCCCGCTCGTCTCCCACAGCTCGCTGTCCAGCCTGCGGAACAGCTCGATGGCTTCGTGGTTCCACGCCCACCGCAGGTTATACGCCACCTCCCGCAGCCCTTCCAGCGGCGCCGGCAGCGACGGCACCACGCTGAACATCCGTATCGGCTTCATCTTCACCTCACGACCCGCATCCTACGCCCAAACCGGCACTGACGGCAAGCTAGAATGGGAAGCTTGTGAACCTCCCGGACACTGCCCGCGAGTTCCTGGCCCGCCATGTCGAACGCGTCCGCCGGGCCCCGGTCAAGAAGCGCATCGTCTTCCCAGAGGGCTCCGATCCCAGGATCCTGGCCGCCGCCGAGCGGCTGGCCCGCGAGGGTCTGGCTCACCCCATACTGATCGGCCCTTCGCCCGCGGGAGTTCACCCCGGCGTCACCTTCATCCATCCCGCCACCGCGCCCCAGGCCGATCAGTACGCCGCCCTGTACTTCAAGCGCCGCGCTGGGCGGGGTGTCACCGAAAAAGCCGCCGCCCAGATCGCCCGCCGGCCCCTCTACTTCGCCACCCTGATGGTGGCTGCGGGCGACGCCGACGGCTTCGTCGGCGGTGCCGCCACCTCGACCGCCGAGACCGTCCGCGCCGCCCTGCACTCCATCGGCGCCGCCCCCGGCGTGCGCACCGTCTCGGGCTTTTTCATCATGGCGCTCCCCGATCGGCAGCCCGGGCACCACGGCCTGTTCATCTTCGCCGACTGCGCGGTGGTGGTTTCCCCGTCCGCGGGCGAGCTGGCCGATATCGCCATCTCCGCCGCCGCCACCACCCGCACGCTGCTGGGGGCCGAGCCGGTCGTCGCGCTGCTTTCCTTCTCGACCAAGGGCAGCGCCAGGCACGGCGAAGCCGAGAAGGTGGCCAAGGCCCTGGAGATCATCCGCTCGCGCCAGCCCGGCCTCGAAGTGGACGGCGAGCTTCAGGCCGACGCCGCGCTGGTGGCCGCCGTGGGCCAGTCCAAGTCCCCCGGCTCACGCGTTCCGGGGCGCGCCAACACCCTCGTCTTCCCCAACCTCAACGCCGGCAACATCGGCTACAAGCTGGTCGAGCGGCTGGCGGGCGCCGTAGCCCTGGGGCCATTCCTCCAGGGCCTGGCCAAGCCCGCCAACGACCTCTCCCGGGCCTGCTCTCCCGACGACGTTTACAGCGTCGCCGTCATCACCGCCTTGCAGGCGGAGGGGGCGGCGGGCAAGTGAAGGTCCTGGTCCTCAACTGCGGCAGCTCCTCGGTCAAGTTCCAGTTGATCGAGACCAGTCCGGAACTGGCCGTCGCAGACCGCGACCGCCTGCTGGCCCGCGGCGTGATCGAACCCATCGGCGAGGGCCTCCCCGTACGGAACCATGAGGAGGCCCTCCGCATGGCCCTGGCTGAAGTCACCGATCCGCAGCGGGGCGCCCTTCGGAGCCTGGAGGAAATCGAGGCCATTGGCCACCGCATGGTGCACGGCGGGGAGAGCTTTCAAGAGTCCGTGGTCATCGACGGGGCGGTTCTGAAGAGCATCGAAGACTGCGTGCCGCTGGCGCCGCTGCACAACCCCCACAACCTCACCGGCTACTACGCCAGCCGCCGCCTGCTGCCCCACGCCGCGCACGTGGCCGTCTTCGACACCGCCTTCCACCAGACCCTACCCCCTAAGGCTTACACCTACGGGCTGCCCCACGCCCTGGCCGATCGCTACCGCCTGCGCCGCTACGGTTTTCACGGCACCTCCCACCGGTATCTTGCCCTGCGCTTCGCGCAGATCCATCGCCGCCCCCCCGAAGCCTTCCGGCTTATCACCTGCCACCTGGGCAACGGCTGCTCGATGTGCGCCATCGACGCCGGCCGCTCGGTGGATTGCTCGCTGGGCTTCACTACGCTGGAGGGCCTCCTGATGGGAACCCGCACCGGCGACGTGGACGCGGCCGCCGTCCTTCACCTGATGGCCTGGGAGAAGCTCAGCCTGGAGCGCATGGACGCCGTCCTGCACAAGGAAAGCGGCCTGTTGGGTATCTCAGGGATCTCCAACGACGTGCGCACCCTGCTGGAGCACGCCCGCGCAGGCCACGCGCGCGCCCGTCTGGCCCTGGACG
>CAZIRH010000453.1:0-3977 GCA_964541065.1 uncultured Solibacteraceae bacterium | reverse complement strand
AGGTGATGCATCTTGCGGTAAAAGATGTTGTCCCAGGCGCGGCGGGGGATCAGGAAGTCCAGGTGGCTGCCGTAAGAGTGGTCCTGGCCGTCGCTGTTGTTGACCAGCACCTGGATGCGCTGGCCGCGCGGAAGCTTCTGGTTGGCCGCTTCCAAGGCCCGGCGCGCGATGCGCAGCATGGCGTGCCAGCCGGCCACGTGGTCCCAGGCGCTGAGCACTTCGGGCAAACACAGCTCCAGGTGATCCAGGTCGATGTAGGCGCAGCCGCCGTTGGCGGGCAGAAACTTCCGGCCCCACTCCTGCGGGTTGTAGCCGTAATGGTAGCCGTTGCCGCTCTGGCCATGGCCGTAGCCGGAATAGTAACCGTAGCCGTAGGAGCCGCCGCGGCCCTCCTGCGCGGGGGTCTGCCAGCTTGTCGAGCAGTACGAGCCCGCCTGCGGCAGCCCTTGGATCTCGCGCAGCAGGGCCCGGGAGGCTTCGTAGCCTGTACCTCCGGGGCGGTGCAGGCCCTGGATGAAGTTGCCCAGTTCGATATCGGCGCCGCACAGCTTGGGCAGGCGGGGCGACGGGTTGGGTTGGATATCTGCGGTCATGGTATCAAGCCACCTTGAGGTAACGCTGCGGCTGGGCCACCTTGCGCTCGGGGCGTTCCACCTTGACCACGTCCACGTCCTGCGGCAGGTCGTCCAGGTAGCGGCGGCAGTTGGCCGGGGTCAGCGGGCGCACGGCGGCCTCGAAGAACTCCGCCGCGGCCTGGAAGCCATCTTCCAGGGTCACGGCGCGCAGGCCGTTCCTGATCGCCCGCTTCGTGCCCAGCTCCTTGGCCCTGGAGGCGAGTTGGGCGAGCCAGGCGCCGTTGACCAGGTCGCGGGCCCGCACCACGCGGCGCTTCCCGTCGCGGAAAACGAGCGTGGCCAGATCGCTGTCGCCGTTGGGCGAGTAGATGCGCGAAACGACGGACTCGATGAGGGCCTGCCGGGCGGCGGCCGGGTCGTGCCCGTTGGCCGCGTAAGGTCTTTCCGGCTCCAGGTGCTTGCCCAGGATGTCGCAGGCCCCCTTGCGGTTGGGGCGGGGAATGTGGAGCACCAGGTCGCCCAGGCGGCCGGGCCGCACCAGCGCCTCATCCAGCGCGTTCAGCCGGTTGGTGGCCGTCACCACCACCACGTTGCCGCGGTCCTCCAGCCCGTTCAGTTCGGCCATGAAGGCGTTGAGCACCTTGTCGTCGATGCGTTGCAGGGTCTCGCCCCGCGGGCCACCGATGGAGTCCACCTCGTCGAAGAACATGACCACCGGGACCTCGGGCTCCTGCTCGCCAGCTTGGCGCGCCACGCGGAACACCTCGCGGTAGTTGTGCTCGGTCTGCCCGTACCACATGCTGTGGAGCCCGCCGGGCTTGACGTTGATGAAGCGCGAGCGCCCGCTCTTGGAGAGCTGGGCCAGCCAGTTGGCCAGCGCCCTGGCCAGCAGCGTCTTGCCGGTGCCGGGCGGACCCCACACCAGCACAGCCTTCTTGCGTGGCAGCCCGAACAGCCGGGCCATGTCCGCGTGGAACAGGTGCAGGAGGAACATCTCCTGCAATTCCTCGACCTGGGCGTCCAGTCCGCCCACGTCGGCAAAGGTCTCCCGGGGAGTGTCCTCCAGGAACAGGCCGTCGCCGCGGGAGCGCTCGATCTTCTCGTAGGCCAGCCAGGCGGTGCGGTCGAAGCGCACCTGATCGCCGGCGCGGAACTCGAGCTCCCGCAGCCAGCCGGCCGCATCGACCACAATCTCCTCCTCGCGAGCGCGCAGCACCATCCGCCGGTCGGGCATGTAGCGCTCGAAGGTGGCCGTCTCGCCGCACTGAAAGGCCTGCATCGAGGACTTCGACATCAGGGCGTTGAGCTCGTGCGCCAGCAGCACCTCGTCGCCGACCACCAGCGTCGTCGGATCCACCTCGTCGGTCAGGTTCACCACGCGGCGCATGCCGCCGTGCATCACCATGGCCGCCGGGCCGCGCTCGGTCTCGACCAGGCCCAGGAACACCGCCGGGAACCAGGGCGCGCCCCCAAGCTTCTCCAGCACCGCCTTCAGCTTCTCCTGGCTCTCCTTGGCCGCCGTCAGCCCCTGGTGCAGGTTGGTCACCTCCTGGACGAAGAAGCGGTCCAGGCGGGCCGCGGCCTCGGCGGAGTGCGCCCGGATGGCCTGGACCATGTGCAGCTTGTCATCCAGGGGCGGCGCGTGCTCGCCGGCCGCGCACAACTGCTCGAGCAGGAATCCGAACTCGGGGTCTCGCAAAGCATTACGCGACATGGGCACCTCCGATGATGTAGTAGCCTCGCGGCTCGATTAGTCCCCGGCGCCAGCCGAACAGCGAGTGCTTGACCTCGCCGGTGGCAATGACGCTGGACACCAGCGCCAGGTTGTAGGCGCGCGAGAAGCAGGTCCGGAACAGCGCCTGGTCATCGGCGCTGAAGAAACCCTTGGCCAGGTTGCACCCGCGCTGCTTCTCGGGCGGACAGTCCTTGCACCACTCCTGGACGGGGTGGCTGTGCCAGAAGCCCAGGTAGACCTCGTGGCGGCGCCGCAGCTTGATGGCGGCGTCCACCGCCGTCCAGGTTTCCGGGGTGAAGGTCAAGCGCGTCGAGGTGCCCCGGGTGTGCTCGGCCGGCACTTGAGCGGTGACCTCGGCGAAGATGTCAGGGATCCCGGAATCCCGGTGGAGGTGACCAATGAGGATCCCCCCGGTTTCATTCTCCGCGGCAGCCCGGGTGAGCGCGGCCGCCTCTTCGTGCACCTGCCGGGGGATGAAGGCCGGCATGTCGCCGGCCTCGATCGTCCCGGCAGGCGCGGCCTGCGCCAGGAAGCTGGCCAGCGCCGTCTCCGCCAGAGCCAGCGTGGGCGCCACTTCCTCGGCCACCAGCCGCAGCCCGGTCTGCGCCCCCGGCTCATCGCGGCGCGGGAACGCCAGCACCGAGTACTTGAAGTACTCGCCGTCCTTGAGCTGGCCGCGCTTGACGAAGTAGGAGGAGGCCGTCTGCGCTAGGCCCGAGAAGTACGCCAGGGGAAAGTCCGCGCCGACCTCGCCGGAGCCGTTGCGCGACACCGCCACCCGGAAGCCGCTTAGATACGGCTCCCCCAGCGTGCGGTGCCAGACCGGCTCGACCGAGGCCGTCCGGCCTGCTTCCCAGATGGGCAGCTCCCCCCGGCGGGCGGCGGAGAAGCAGACCGATTCCCTGGCGGGTTCCCAGTCCACCTCCACCGCCACCTGCCCCAGGGGCGTGTGGTCGTCTTTGAACATCTCCAGCGCGTACTGGTGCGGGTTTTCGAGCATAGGCCCCTCCCTTGCCATGCCGGCCGCCTTCAGGAACTGCCGGCGTCGATGTTGGGTTGCAGGACCAGCCGGTCGTCCGTGCGCAGAGCGTCGGACACCAGCTCGGAAGCGTGCAGGTGCCGGCCCTCCCGCTCGAGTCGCGCCTGGTAGGTCAGCTTCTGGCCCACCGCGTCGTTCTCCGGCAGATCCATCAGCGGCAGCAACCCGCGGACGAGTTCGCCGACGGTGGCGTCGGGCGGAACGTCGGGCACGCTCACGACCTTCTGTCCGGACACGTCGCTCGCTTCGATCCGGAGCCCGGTCATGGTTTGTGGTTTTCCCATGGTCATCTCCTTTCTCAGGTTCTAGGCGACGAGCGGATGGCCAGGTAATGGCCGGCCAGCGTCTCGTCGCAAAGCAGTTTGGCCTCTTCTCCGCACCAGCGGCATCCTATCGAAAGGGCTGCCAGCGCGTGGTTCGCCTCCGCGGGCGCAGGCGGGCTGGCGAAGCTCACTTCGAAGTGAAACGCCGTGTGGCCTTCGCTCTGGGCGGCGACCGGGCGCACCATGCGCAGCAGGCCCCCCGCCGTGAGCAGCAGCAGGCCGAGCGCCTGGCGGCTCGCGGGCGAAAGCGCCGCGGAGCGCACCAGCTCGACCGCGAATCGCGTGCCGCCCGCCGGCGACGGCTC
>CAZIRH010000452.1:0-3996 GCA_964541065.1 uncultured Solibacteraceae bacterium | reverse complement strand
GGCACGCGCCTGGACCTGCGGGTTCCTGTCCCGGCGGAGGCGTCCTGAGGCGCTTCGGCTGCCGGAACCGCGACACGGGGAGCGGTCGGGATGCGGCAAACTGAACAGTATTGGGGCTAGTAGACGTACTGGATCTCGATGCCCGCTGAAGCCGAGTACACCCGCGGCCCCATGGTGGTGAGCCACGCCTCGGCAATGTACTTCCCCTGGGGCAGCGGTTTCTCGTCTTTGCCGGCCAGCCGGACAACGACCACGTGGTTTTTCTCGCCGGGGCCGAAATCCTCCGTCCGGAAGACGGCGGTGAAGGCCTTGCCCTCCGACCAGCGGTAGACCACCTGCCCGTCCTCGGTCTTCAGCACCAGGTCGTAGTTCTGGCCCGAAGGGAAGACCAGCGGTAGGGGTCTCTCGTGGGTGCTGCGCAGGGTCAGCCGGGCGGTCATCTCCGGGACGCTGCGGCGCGGATCTACGGGCGGCATGAGGTTGGCGTAGTACAGCGAGCGATCCAGCGACAACTGGAACGAAACCTCCCTTTCGGAGATCACCGTGACTCCGCCCATCCGCGCGTAGATCAGGTCGTAGGTGATCGGCCCCGCGATGGTAGTCGCGGTGCGGCGCACCAACCCGACGTAGGGGAGGAAGACCTCCTCGGTCAGCCCGGCATCCGCGCATCCCGACGGCGGATACGAGATTCTCAAGCCGGTCTGGAACTCGCCTATTGGCCCTGAGTACTTCGCGCTTCGGGACTCAATGGTGGCCACTTGGTTGCACGGCCCGACCGCGGTCCGGTACGGAACGCCTTCCGGAGCGCCGAAGGCCGCCCACACCTGCTCGGGCTGGCCTTTTTCCGGATCGCGCACGTACAACGTTCCGTCCTCATCCATGCGCACGAGCGCCTCGCCGCCCGCCAGGCCGGGCAGCCCGCGCACGCGGGAGTAGACCTTGTCGTTAACGATCTCGATCTTGGTCACCTCCAGGGCCCAGGTGCCGGTCCCCAGGCTTCCGCTGGAGCGGTAGATCCACTGGTTGCCTGCCGCAAGCGGCAGGTAATCCGGGTGGACGGCGTAGGCGCTGGGCGCCAGCCCGGCCAGCACCAAGAGAGCGGCAATCCGTGGTCCGGTCATACAGATCCTGTGCCCCAACCCTTCTCTCCCATTCGACGCACGCCGGGCGCCGGGCGTTTCCTCAGCTCAACCCGCCAGCGGCCCGCCGCTGTACGTCAAGGCGCCCAGTAGGTTCTCTCGCTGGCGCTCGGCCAGCCGGGTGGCGGCGCGGGTGGCCAGTCGGTGGCAAGCCAGGCCGATCAGCGCGGCTCCGGCCAGCCCGATGAGGAAGACGGTCTGGCTTTGGAGGGCACGGCGGGCCACGTAGGCGGCTACTACCGGCAGGCCCAGAACCGGAAACACCAGCACCATCAGGGCATGCGACCGTCCCCGCGAGGTGCGGCCCCAGGAGTGGTCGGGGTCCGCGGGCCGTGGCCAGTAGATGGAACTCAGATTCCCCGCCGCGGTCAGGTACAAGCACAGGATCAGCAGCACGACGTAGGTTTCCAGGATCTTGCCGGCGCTGGCAGGCATCCGCAGCAGCACGCACACCGCTGCGATCAGGGTGGCTTCCAGCAGGACCACCAGGCCGGCGGTGAGGTTCTTCGCCTTCAGGACCGTGCCGAGCCGGGCCGGGGAAGAGAAGTAGAACTGCGCGGCCGCGCGGTCAAAGCCAAACACGTTCCAGAACACCACCTCCGACAGCAGCAGCAGCGCATAAACGCTGACCAGTACCGTGAAATCCTCCGCGGCCCCGAAAAAGGCCAGGCGCCGGGTCCGCCACAATGGGGCCCAGATCAGGAACCCGAAGCTGAAGCCCATCAGAAACACCAGCCGGAAGCGGGGCGTGCGGAACAAGGAGCGCAGTTCTTTCTCCAGCAGGGCTGCCAGCGGGTCGGGCAGCAGGCGCGCCGGGAGGCGGTAGAGCTTGTCCGTCCAGGCGCGGGCGCGCGGTGCGGGCCGGGCGGCGGAAGCGGCGGCCGCGGCGTCCCAGCGCAGGCTGGCGGCGAACTGCCACCGGCCGAAGAGGTAGGCGGCCAGCGTCCAGGCGGCCAGCGCCGCCCAGTCGGCCGCGCGGAGACTCCCCAGGGCAATGCGGCCCGCCGCAGTCCAGGGCCACAGCCCGGGCGGGCTGTGGGCCAGTAGCTCCCGGGAGAACCGGGGCAGCCCGGTCAGCGCCAGCACCTGGGGGAGGGCCACGGCCAGTAGCATCAGGAACACGAGCGCTTCGCGCGCCCGCTTGTGCGCCGTCACGCGCTCGAGCAGGTTCCTCAAGCCCGCCGACAGCAGCAGGTTGAAGAGCCCGTAGCCCAGCACGGCCGCCGGCACCGTGACCGCCGGCACGGCGGGATTCGACAGCAGGCCCAGCGCCACTCCGGCCAGCACCAGCAGCATCTCCAGGCTGGAGGCCATCCGCAGCAGCACCTCGATCAGGAAGAGCTGGCGCTCGGGGATGGGGTAGATCAGCACCTTGCTGAGGTTCAGGGAGGCTCCCAGGCTGGCGGTGAACACCGGCGTCAGTTGCCAGTAGCCGAACATGAGGAGGAAACCCCAGGGCAGGGCCGCCTCCAGAATGTCCCTGCGGTCCGGCTGGCTCAGCAGGACTGCGGTGGCGGCGGCCAGAACGGTCCACAGGCCGTACCACACCACGGCCAGCGCGAAGCCCAGCACGTGTCCCCCGGAGCCCCTGGCCAGGCGCAGGTTCCACAGCGTTCGCCACTGCGCCCACAACACGGCCGGAAGGCGGGAAGGCATGATTAGAGCCAGTCCAGCTTCTCCAGGCCGCGCTCGGCGCCCACCAGTCGCACGAACACGTCCTCGAGCGTCTCGGCGCCGCGGCCGAGCTCCGCCGTAGCGCCCTCGAGCACCAGCCGGCCGTGGTGAATGATGGCCACGCGGTCGCACAAACGCTCGACCACTTCCAGCACGTGCGACGTGAGGAACATCGTGGCGCCCTGCCGCACCTGGTCGAGCAGCAGATCCTTCATCAGACGCGCGCCGACCGCGTCCACCCCCTCGAACGGCTCATCGAGCAGGAACAACTCCGGGCGGTGAATGAGGGCCGCGGCCATGCTCAACCGCTTGCGCATGCCCTTCGAGTAGTCGGCGATGATCTTCCGGGGTTGCCCGTCCAGCTCGAACAGGCTCAGCAGCTCGCGGGCTCGCCCCGCCGCCACCCGGCGCTCCAGCCCGTACATGCGGCCGGCGAACTCCAGGTGCTCGGCGCCGGTGAGCCGGTCGAACAAAACGGAGTCCTCGGGCACGACGCCCAGCCGGCCCTTGATGTCGAGCGCCCGCTCTGGCATGGGCAGCCCGAGCAGTTCCATCGTCCCGCCTGTCGGCGCCGCCAGCCCCAGCAGCATGCGGATGGTGGTGGTCTTGCCGGCCCCGTTGGGGCCCAGGAAGCCGAAGAAGCAGCCCCGCGGGACGGCCAGTGTCAGGCCGTCTACCGCGGCTTTCTCGCCATACAGCTTGCGCAGGTCGCGCACGGCAATGGCGGGGGAAGCGTCGCCCATCGTCTCCTATGGTAATCGGAAGCCGTGCGGGAAGGTTTAGCAGCCCGTGGAAAAGGCCGCTCCCCGCCCAAGGGGCACCCGGTCGTGGCTCGGTAACGTGTTGATCCTACTAAGCCGCGAGCGTCAGCGAGCGGTCCGGCGTCACTTTTTCCACGGGCTGCACCAGGGTGCCCGGAAACCGCGCCACCAGGCGCAAGTTGCCGGCAAGATCCACGGCGTGGAGGCTGTCAGCGATCGCTCGCTGCATCTCCGTAGCCGGCTGGGCGCCAGCGCGAGGCGCCACTTGCTTGGCCAGCCCGAAGTCGAGGATTTCCGCCCGGACTACGGAAGCACAGGAGGTGGCCTTTTATCCTGCCGACGCTTCAGGCCTCGCGCGGCTCGCACTCAGCGCCCAGCCGGAAGCGGCTAACAGTCTGGCGTGGTGGACCTGGAGGGATTCG
>CAZIRH010000451.1:0-4005 GCA_964541065.1 uncultured Solibacteraceae bacterium | reverse complement strand
GGTCGCGCTCAGGCTGCGGAAGTTGGGGTGGTTCAGCAGGTTGAAGGCGTTCGCCTCGAAGCGCAGCTCCCAGGCTTCGTGGATCCGGAACACCTTCCGCAAGGTAGCGTCCCAGAGGTACAGGCCGGCGCTGGCGATGGTCCCGACGCCGGCGTTGCCGAGCGCGGTGCTGGAGGCGGTCTTGAACGCGGCCGTGTTGAACCAGCGGTTGGGCGTGCGCTCGTCGGAGGGCAGGGCGACCGGGCCGCCCACGTAGTCGGCCCGGCGCGTGACGCCCGTGGCGCTGCCCACCGCGGTAAGAGACTGCCCCGACTGCGCCCGCGTGACCCCGCTGATCTCCCAGCGCCCGAAGGCGCCGCCGAGGAGGCCGCGGCGGCGGGCGAGCAGCGGGATGCGGTACGTATACGTGGTGACGAAAAGGTGGCGGCGGTCGAAGCTCGGCGGGCCGTAGAAGAAATGCCGGTTCACATACCCGATCCCGCTGTCCTGGTTATCGGTGTCGCCGCTGGAATCCGCCAGCGCGTGGGACCAGGTATGGCTCACGGTGAAGACCAACCGTCCCTTCCGTTTGCTGAGGAAAGTCTGGAGCGAGTTGTAGTTCCCGTTCGCGTCGCTCAAAAACATCCGGATCGTCGAGTAGCCCTTGTACGGCCGGATGCCGTTGGTCACGGGCCGTTGCGCGCTGGGAATGGCGTAGTTCGCGGCCAGGGCTTCAAACGAGGGGAAGTTGATGTCGGGCTGCCGCAGCAGGTGACGCTGCAAATTCCCGGCGTAGGCCAGCCGCAGGAACAGGCCGGCCGGCAACTGCTGCTCGAGGTTCAGGCTGTAGCTGTAGACGACGGGGACCTTCAAGCGGGGATCGATGGCGTTGATGCTCCCCAAGACCGCCCGCGCCGAGACGGTTCCGCCCGCGGGATTCGAGAGGCTCCCGCTCTCGTAGGCAATCGAATCGGAGTAAGGAGCAATGTTGGTCTGCGAGAAGACAAGGTTCCCTTGCACGCGGTCGTGGAAGGAGCCGAAACCGCCGCGCACCGAGGTCTTGCCCCTCTTGAACGGCACCCAGGCAAAACCGAAACGTGGCATCCAGAGATGGTACGAGGGGTAAAGACCGCGTGGCGCGCCGGCGGGTACGGCCAGCACGGCCGCATCGGTGGCGTTGGGAACGCGCCCGAGTTGATCCTTCGGCACGCCGCTTCCGGCCCGGATCAGGCCGTTGAGCAGCTTGCCCGAATTGGGCACAATCAGGCCCTGGCTGGTGACACTGACCGCCTGCGCCGGGTCATACAGCGACGGGTCGAAGTTCAGGATGTTGTTGGCGGCAGTGTAGGTCGGGACCAGGTAGCCGTACCGCAGCCCCAGGTTCAGGGTCAGCCTCCTTGCCACCCTCCAGTCGTTCTGAAGGTAGGCTTCGTACTGGCTGAAACGGAAGAAGCCCACCGGGTCGCCGGCCGCCTCGGAGTAGGTTGAGAAGTTCCCCAGTGCGGCGTCGGCGAGGGCGTAATTGGAGGTGTTGTTGTTGGGGTTCGTGTTGAAGCTCACGCTGCCGTTGTAGACCGCCCGCCCGTTCTGGTCCTTGCGATTGCGGATGATCATGACCCCTGCCTTGATGATCTGCGATCCCCGCATGTAGATGAGGTTGTCGGAAAACGCGATGTCCGTGGTGGGCGACAACAGGTAGACGCGCGCCGGTCCGTTGAAGCTGGCGAAGCTGCTTACGGTGACGTCCGGAATGCCCGTGGGGTAGGGGCCGTTGCCGCCGAAGATGAGCGGAAACTGGAAGCCGTAAGCGGCGCGCTGCCAGTTGGCGCCCTGCAAAGGGGTGCGCTGGCCGTTCCAGGAAGAACTGAGCTTGGCTTCGTTGATGACATGGGCGCTGACGGTCCAGAGGTCGCCCAACTGCGGGCCAAACCCCGGCCGGTTCCGGGCCGTAGGGGTGCTGGGTAGCTGCGAGGAGTTGAAGGTGCCGAAGGGATCGATCAGGTCGTAGCGGTCGTGGAGCCACCGGAAGTAGACGGAATGGCTGTCGGTGGGCCGGTAGTCGAGGCGCGCGATGTCCTGGCGCCAGTTGAACGGGTTGAGCACCTGGTAGATGGCGTTGTTGCTGGCCGGCAGGTTGGTGTAGAGCGCGGCGTACTTGATCATTTCGCCGTAGACGCTCATGACCGCCCGGCTGTCCGGTGTCATCAAGGGCGCCAGGTTCTTGTCGGGGATGGGCGTCCGGGTGCCTGGGTAGTAGATGTTGGTGGTCCGGCGATCGGAGAAATCCCCGGCGATCTCGGCGAGCGTCGGCAGCGTCCGGCGGGTCGGGCTGGTGAATCTCCGGATGTTCTTCCACTCCTGGCCGCCGAAAAAGAACAGCTTTCCCTTCTTGAAGGGGCCCGCCACGATGGGACCGCCCAGGTTCCAGCCATAGTCGTGGAACCGCAACACCGGCTTCTCCGGCGCGAAGTAGTCCTTCGCATCCAGGTAGTCGTTCCGAATCGTATAGAGCAGGCCGCCGTGAAACTTGGTCCCGCCGCTCTTGGTGACCGCGTTGATGGAGGCCCCCGAGCTGCGTCCGTACTCGGCGGACATGGCCGAGGTTTGCACGCTCATCTCCCGGATGAAATCCACGCCCACGTTGTTGATCTGGCTGCCGTTGCTGCCGGAGTCCCGGTTCATGCCGCCATCCACCATCAAGTTGCCGGTGTTGGTGCGGGTCCCGTTCACCGACTGGCCGGTGACGCTGAGGCTGGTGGTGAGCGCCATCTGGTCTTCGTCCAGCAGCGCCACGCCGGGGACCAGCGAAACGAGCTGGAGGTAGTTGCGGCCGTTGAGGGCGAGGTCCTGCACCTGCTCGGAGTCGATCACGTGGCCCAGTTCCCCGGATACCGTGTTGACGGTCTCGCCCAAGACTTCGCGGACGGTCACGCTTTCCGTGACGGCGCCAACCTCGAGCTTGAAGTCAGCCGTGATGCGCCCGGGGTCCACCAGATCGTAACCGGTCTGCTTGGCCTTGCGAAAGCCGGGGGCCTCGGCTTCCACGCTGTAGGTGCCGACCGGAAGGCTGGTGACGATGTAGAAGCCGCTGTGGTCCGTCGTCGCCTTCCAGCTCAGTTGCGTGTCCTGGTTGGTGACCACGATGCTGGCGCCGGGTATGACCGCGCCGGTGTGGTCGGCTACCGTGCCGGAAATCCGGCCGGTGTTGACCTGAGCGAATGCCGCGCCTGCGCCGAGGGCGCACGCGCACAGAAGAGCAACGCGCGCTCCAGTCTTCATAACAACTCCCTGGCTGTGATCAGGCGATTATACCAGGGGGTGCGATACCTTGGTCCGGGCCAGGCGCCTTGCTGCTGGAGGAGGGGGTCGAACGCTCATGCCCAGTGAAGGGCGCCCTTGACGCCAGGGTTTCGGGTTGACTTCCGTACAGATCTGTACGATGCTGGGAAGGTGGGGGCTGGCGAGTTCGTCCGGCGCGTGGGGCGGCTGGCCCAGCGAAGCGGGAAGAGCTGCCGGTTTGTGGCAATAGGGGGTCGAGATGAGCGCCTTATCCTACCCGGCGAGATTCAAGAAGGACCGATCTGGAGCCTGCACGGTGACTTTCCCTGACCTTCTCGAGGCCATCACGTGTGGGCGCGATGTGGATGACGCGGTGAGCCAGGCGGCGGACTGTTTGCAGGAAGCGCTGGCCGGACGGATGGTCCGGCGCGAGGCAATCCCTCTCCCGTCTGCCCCCCAGCCGGGGCACCGCATGGTCGCCGTGGCTCTCTATCTGGCCCCGAAGCTCGCTCTTTACCTGGCGATGCGGGGGGAGGGGGTCACCAACACTGAGTTGGCCCGGCGGCTCGGGGTTACCGAAGCCGTGGTCCGGAGAATGCTCGATCCTCACCACAACACCAGACCGGACCGCTTGCAGGCCGCTCTGGCGGCTCTGGGCGTGCGCCTGCTCATCGAGGCTCGGGCAGCCTGAAGAAGGCTGGTGCTGGAGGAGGGGGTCGAACCCTCATGCCCAGTGAAGGGCGCGGG
>CAZIRH010000450.1:0-4008 GCA_964541065.1 uncultured Solibacteraceae bacterium | reverse complement strand
CCGCAGGGCCGCCCGGAAATAGTCGGACAGAACGCGGCCGAGACTTTGTCGCCGCTGTTGCGCCAGGGACTTGGCAACCCTTAGAACGTCCTCATCCAGGTTGACCGTGGTGCGCATGGTTTGAGGATAGCGTTGTCGAGGGCGCGATGTCAACGCATCGCGATGCCCTGATGTCGCAGACCGTCCCCCCTCAGTGCCCTTCGGCTTCCAGGAAGCGCTCGGCCTCGATGGCCGCCATGCAGCCGGCCCCGGCGGCGGTGACGGCCTGGCGGTAGATGCGGTCGGCCACGTCGCCGGCATGGAACACGCCCGGCAGGCTGGTCCGTGCGCCGCCCTTCGAGACGATGAACCCCTCGGCGTCCAGCTCGAGCTGCCCGCGGAACGGCGCGGTGTTCGGCACGTGCCCGATGGCCAAAAACAGCCCATCCACCTCCGCGAGCCACTGCTCGCCGCTCTTCACGTGGCGCAGCTTCACCGCGGTCACCAGGCCCTTCTCGACGTCGAGGACCTCTTCGATCGCCGCGTTCAGGAGCCACTTGATCTTCGGGTTGGCGCGCGCCCGCGCGAGCATGATGTGCGAGGCGCGGAAACCCTCGCGCCGGTGCACGATAGTGACTTCCCGTCCGAAGCGCGTCAGGAATATGGCTTCCTCCATGGCCGAGTCGCCCCCGCCCACCACCATGATCTTCTTGTCACGGAAGAAAAAGCCGTCGCAGGTGGCGCAGGAACTGACGCCGTGGCCGATCAGCTTCTGCTCGCTGGCCAGGCCCAGCCAGCGCGCCGAGGCGCCCGTGGCGATGATGACGGTGCGCGTCTCCACCCACTCGTCCTCGATCCTGAGCCGCAGCGGCCGCTGGCTCAAGTCCGCTTCCTTCGCCGAGCCGCCCACGTACTCGGCCCCGAAGCGCTGCGCCTGCCGCTTCATGTTCTCGACCAGTTCCGGGCCGTTGATGCCTTCGGGGAAGCCGGGGAAGTTCTCGACCAGCGTAGTGAGGGAAAGCTGCCCGCCGGGCTCGTGCCCCAGCACCACCAGCGGCTGAAGATTGGCGCGCGCCGCATAGACCGCCGCAGTGTTGCCCGCGCAGCCGGAACCCAGAATGACCACGTTGCGCATGGGGACCTCCAGACACAGGCATGAATGCCTGTGCCACCGGTGGCACAGACTTTCTAGTCTGTGTCCCCTATGCTAACAGGCCCACCAGCCGGTTCGCCAGGAACGCGCCGCCATAGGCCAGCGTTCCCATGTAGGCGGACTGGAGGAGCGGCCACTTCCAGCTCCCCGTCTCCCGGTACACTACGCCCACCGTGGTCAGGCAAGGCATGGACAGGGCGAACAACACCAGCAGGGCCGCGGCGCCGCTGGGAGTGAGGTCCGTGCGCAAGGCCTCCTGAAGGCCCAGCGACTGCGTGGCGGGGTCGAGCCTGTGTATCGTACCCAGCGTTCCGATGATCGCCTCGCGCGCGGCCAGCGAACTGACCAGTCCGGCGCTGATCGCCCAATTGAAACCCAGGGGCTTGACCGCCGGTTCCAGCAGCCGCCCCAGGCCGCCGGCCAGGCTGTGCTCGATGGGCGGCTGCTGCTGGCCGTCTTTCACGGGCAGATGAGCAAGCACCCACATCACCACGGCCACCGCCAGAACCACGCCTCCGGCGCGGCGCAGGAAGACCTTGGCGGCCTCCAGCAGCCGGGCGGCGAGCCCGCGCAGGGCGGGCCAGCGATACGGGGGCAGCTCCGCAACGCACGGCGCCGGATCGCTCTTCAGGATCGAGGATTTCAGCAGGCGCGCCGTGCCGAACGCCGCCAGGAAGCCCAGCAGGTAGAGCCCCAAGATCGTCGCGGCCCGCGTGCCGAGCAGCGGTCCAACCAGAGCCCGTTCCGGCACGAACGCCGCCACCACCAGCGTGTAGACCGGCAGCCGGGCCGAGCAGCTCATGAGCGGGGCGACCAGGATGGTGGCCATGCGGTCGCGCCGGCTGCCGATGGTCCGGGCAGCCAGGATGGCCGCCGTGGCGCAGGCGTGGGCCGAGAGCAGGGGCATAAAGGACACCCCCTGCAAGCCCACCCGTGACATGGCCCGGTCCGCGATCCGGGCCGCGCGCGCCAGGTACCCGGAGTCCTCCAGAATCCCGAGGAAGGCGAATAGCAGCAGAATCTGCGGGAGAAACACGACCACCGAGCCCACGCCCCTCCAGATGCCATCCACGATCAGCGACCGGAGCAAGGCGCCAGGCACCAGGGCGCCCAGGCGGGTTCCGGACCAGTCGATCAGGCGTTGTGCCGCCTCCGTGAGCGGCCTGCCCCAAGAGAAGATGGCCTGGAACACGAACAGGACCACCGCCGCGAAGACCCACACGCCCCATCGGGGGTGGAGGAACAGCGAGTCCAGGCGGCGTGTCCACAGGGCAGGAGCCGGCGGCTGGCAGGGGGCGCGCTCGCCCGGCGGGGCTGACCAGGCCCGGCAGTGCGGTGCGTCTTCGAGCACCGGGAGCGCCGGGTGGCTGCGGGCTTGTTTGGACATTGCAGCCGAGTTGCAGTCGGCGCAGGCCTTCATGCGCGGCAGTCTCGGCCCGCCGATCGACTGTTGAAAGTGAGTTGCAACACAATCCAGTATGGACCAACCTCCTGATGCTGTCAAGCCGGCGGACAAGTCCCCACTCGCCAGTAACTTGCAGCAGCTTTACCCGCCGGCTTTCGTGCTACAATCATCGCCGTGGCGCAGGGCCCCGCCAAGCAGTCGTACTCCCGTGGCGAGGTCCGCCGCATCCTGGGCATTCGCGAAAACCGGCTCAAGAGTTGGGAGGCGCAAGGCTGGGTTGCCGCCCTCGAGGTTTACGGCTTCCACGACTTGTTGGTGCTGCGCACGCTCCAGGGGCTGCGCCAGAGCCGGGTGCGGGCGGAGCGCATCGGCCAGGCGCTGGCCGCCCTATGGGACAAGCTCCGCCGGACGGGCAACCCGCTCCGCGAGCTGAAACTGGTTTGCGAGGGCCGCAAGATCGTGGTTCTCATCGACGGCCAGAAGATGGAGCCGGTATCGGGGCAGCTCCTGCTGGACTTCGACGCCGCCGAGCTCAACCGGCTGCTGGCTTTCCCGCAGGAGCAGCGGAGCCGCGGCGCCGCCGGCCGCGACAGCGAGGCCGAGTACTGGTTCAGGAACGGGCTCGAACTGGAACGGACCGGGGCGCCGTTCGAGGACATCATTCAGGCCTACCAGCGCGCCGTGGATCTGGATCCGGCTTCTGCGGGCGCCCTGGTGAACCTGGGCACGGTTCACTTTGATCGCCGCGACTGGGACCAGGCGGAGCGGTGCTACGGGAGGGCGCTGGAGGTCGAGCCCCGGTTCGCCCTGGCGCACTTCAACCTCGGCAACCTCTATGACGAGCGGAACGACGCGGAGCGCGCGCAGGCGCACTACGAGAAGGCCTTGGAACTGACCCCCGACTACGCCGACGCACACTACAACCTCGCCCTGCTGTGCCAGCGTCACGGCCTGCTGTGGAAGGCCGTGCGCCACTGGAAGGCTTATTTGGCGCTGGATTCTGCGAGCTCCTGGGCGGTCATCGCGCGCCGGGAACTGGACAAGCTCCGCGACGCCGCCCTGGTCGGTGGCAGGGGCCGATGAACGAACTCGAGCTGGTGCGGCGGATTCAGGCCTGGGTGCCGCGCGCGGGTCGCGGGGTAGTGCTCGGCATCGGAGACGATTGCGCCGTGTTTCGCCCTGCGGGCCGGCGCGAGGACCTGCTGTTCACCACCGACATGACCCTCGAAGGAGCGCACTTCCTGCGCGAGGCCCATCCTGCGGAGGCGGTGGGCTGGCGGGCGCTGGCGCGGGGCTTGAGCGACATCGCCGCCATGGGCGGGCGGCCGCGCTTCTGCCTGCTCTCGCTGGCGCTGGCGCCCTGGACGGACCGGCGCTGGTAGGACGCCTTCTTCCGGGGTTTCCTGCGGCTGGCGCGACAAACCGGCACTACGCTGGCCGGCGGTGACTTGGGCCATGCCGAGCGCGTCAT
>CAZIRH010000449.1:0-4034 GCA_964541065.1 uncultured Solibacteraceae bacterium | reverse complement strand
CCAGCCGGAGCTGGCCGCCTTCGTCCGCGAGGGAGACGTCGTCGTGATGCCACAGGGATACCATCCGAACGTGGCGATCCCCGGGGCGTCGATCAACTTCCTCTGGATGATGGCCGCCCATCGGGAAGTTGAGGACCGGCAATTCGGGGTGGTCAGGGTACAGCCCGAATTCGCGGGCGGCGCCTCCGGCCTCGAGGCCGGCCGCGCCGGCCGCCGGTAGGAGGCGCCCCATGAGCGATTCTCTATTCCGGCTCGACGGCCAGGCTGCGCTCGTGACGGGCGCCTCGCGCGGCCTCGGCGCCGCCATCGCGCTGGGGCTGGCGCAGGCCGGCGCCGACGTGGTGCTGCATGACCTGTTGCCAGTCGGTGAAACCGACCGCGCCATCCGGCAATCCGCTGCGGTCCGGACACACTGTATCACCGCCGATCTGTCCGACCGCGCCGCGACGGACCGCCTGGTCAGCGCAGCCCTCGAGGCCGCGGGAGCGATCGACATTCTGGTGAACAACGCCGGCATCATCCGCCGTGCGCCCGCGGCCAGTCATCCGGACGAGGACTGGGACGCGGTGCTGGAGATCAACCTGACCAGCGTGTTTCGCCTGTGTCGCGCGGTCGGTTCACACATGCTGGCGCGCGGCCGCGGCAAGATCATCAACATCGCGTCGCTGCTGGCGTTTCAAGGCGGGCTCACGGTGCCCGGCTATGCCGCCGCCAAGAGCGGCGTGGCGCAGTTGACCAAGGCGCTGGCCAACGAGTGGGCGGGCCGGGGCGTCAACGTGAACGCCATCGCTCCCGGCTACATGCGCACCGAGAATACGCGCCCGCTGGCCGAAGATCCCGTGCGCAGCCGGCAGATCGTGGATCGCATTCCCGCCGGCCGCTGGGGCGAACCGCAAGACCTGTGCGGGGCGGCCGTGTTTCTGGCCTCCCGCGCGTCCGACTACGTGCATGGGCACGTGCTGGTGGTGGACGGCGGCTGGATGGGCCGCTGAGCGCCCCCGCAACCGCCCGCGCGGTCGCGCGCGACGCTTCGCGGGAACTTCCACCTCCTGTTTGCTGTCTACTCAGTTGACCCCGCCGCGCACAAGGAGGTTCAATGCGGAAGTTCGTGATTCTCACCGTCGCGGCAGCTACTCTGACCCCCGCAGCCACCCTGGCGTGCAGCGCCATCACGGCCGTCTTCAATGGAAACGTGCTGATGGCAGGCAACGGCGACACGTCGTACTCGCGCGAGTTCAAGCTGCTGGTCAGCCCGAATCGCGATGGTTTGTTCGGACGCATGTGCATCGGGATGGATGTTGTGCCTGGCTGGACACCCGTCGCCATGAAGTGCATGAACGACCAGGGACTCGCCCTCACCCATGCGGTCGTGCCGGCGAGCCGGACGCCGTACGATCCGGACAAGCCGCACTTCCGCCACAACTTCCTCGAGAAGATCGTCTCCGAGTGCGCCACCGTAAAGCAGGCCCTGGCCATGATCCGCGCCTACACGCTCCCGCAGGATCATAATGCGCACGTTCACCTGATGCTCGCCGACACGAGCGGCGACTCGGCGGTCATCGAGTGGGCCGACGGCGAGGTGAAGGTGATCCCTCGCCGCGGCCCCACCCAGCTCATGACGAACTTCCTTCTCTCCCAGCCGGAGACGGCCACGGGTGAGAAATCGCGTTACGCGCGCGGCTCCCGCATGCTCGCGGAAGTGAAGGAAGCATCCGTCGAGACCCTGCTGCCGGTGCTGAAAGAGATCAGCGTTTACGGGCGCGTGCGCGGCGAGGAAGTGGGAACCGTGCAGAGCACCATCTGGGACCTGAAGGCGCGCAAGCTGTACCTCTACTACAAGCGCGACTTCGATCACCCGCTGGTCTTCGACCTCGATCAGGAGCTTGGCACAGGGCCGCGCGTGGTGGAACTGAAGGCACTCTTCCCCAATCCCATCCCCTTCGAAACCGCCTGGCGCGACGAGAACGGTCCCGTACAGCGCAAACCGCCGTCGAACTGATCACGGCGCTCGCGGCCGCCGCTTCTGGCCGGATCACGCGTCCGCCTTCAGCGGGATGCGGGCGAGAGTGCCGACCGCGACCAACAGCAGAACCGCGCCGTGTTCAGCTCCGAATGCCAGGGCGGAACGCGCTCGGCCAGCCCCTGCCCACCCCAGCGCTGGTAGCGAGCGTAGTACAGGAGCGCGTCGCGGAGCTTGTCGGCGTACTGCTTCTCGCCGCCGACATGGTAAGCCAGCCCCAGCGTCAGGCCCATCCCGAAGACCTGTCCCGAAGGCAGCCCGTAGTTGGCGTGCTGGCCGCCGCCCTGCTCGGCCACCTCCTCCGGTATCAGGTGGCTGTCCAGCAGATACTTCGCCCGAGCCAGAAGCTTCGCCCAGCGCTCCCGCAGGCCCGCATCCTTCTGGATGCGCTCGCGGAGCCGCCCAGCCGTGTGGCGGTCGAAGTAAAGTCGCGGCCGCGTGGCCACCCAGTCGCTCCGGGGTCGCGCCAAGAGCGCGGGCGCGACGGCCGCGATCGGGCTCAACAGGATCTGGCGTCGTCCGGTGGTGCGCACTGGGAGCGGGAAGCGGCTGAGAATAGAGAACCAGCGCCTTACAGCTTGGGGAGACGGTACGCCAGGAACTCGAACCCGGGCGCCACATTCACCAGCAGCTTGGTCCGCAGGAGCACCTCGAAATGGGGAATCCGGTCAGCCTCTCGAACTCCCAGCCGAGCCAGCAGATGGGCCAGTGACCCTTCGTCGGAGATCATCTGCCCGCCCGCCTCCACCGAAGACATGTCGGTTCCAAACACCAGCAGGGCCGTCCCCTCGCCGATCGGCTTCGGCAGATACGCGATCACGCAGTACCCTTGCACCCCGTATTCCACGGGATAGCGCTTCTGCTCGCCAGGCAAGGGTGCCTGGTTGACAATTATCCCGGTGCGCTGTTGCCCTGCCCCGAAGTAGGTGTAGCGGAAGTTCATTCGGTCTTCGAAGAGCTCCACCCACGGATTACCCTTCTTGTGGCCCAGCAAGATGAGGTTGTCGCTGGCCTTGGGCAGCATTCGAAAGTCCCGCGCAAACACCACGCTCATGGGGATCTGATATCGCACGCTGAGCGGGGAGATGGCCCGAACCACGTCGGTCTCCTGGACCGGGGTCAGGTGCGTCCCGCTGATGCGGTCCGCCAGAGCCCGAATCTTCGGATCACCGAGATGGGTCTCCAGCAGACCCCGGGGGTATGTTCGGTGCCGGTAGTCATTCAGCGTCACCGGCCGATCCAGAATGTCGGCCAGCATCATCAGGTTGGCATCCGACACCACTACCTGGACCTGCCGTCCCTTCTGGAACAACTGCCCCCAGAAGCGGTCCAGAGCCGGGGTGCGGGCCGGCACGCCGGCCTGGCCGGCTCGCAGTTGCAGGTTCCGATAGGCCAGCCACCCGCACAGAGCCACCGCCAGCACGAGCAGACCGCTCAGCAGCACAATGGCAAGGTGTGGCCGGGCCGGCGTCCGGGCAGGAGCTGATTCAGCGACTCCGGCGTGCTCCCGGGCGCGAAACACCGGCACATAGGACCCCTTCGGCAGGTCAATGACCACCGGCTCGTCGCGCCCTTCCGAGAGGAAGTAGTGTTCCAGTTTCCGGCGTAGATGCGAGACGTGAACTCGGACGATCGTGTCCGTGCTGGAATCGTGGCCAGGCTGCCGGGCGAAGACCTGCACGCCGACCTGCTGTTCCGAAGCACAGGACCGTGGGTCCTGGAGGGCGCAGCGGCAAAGGTAGAACAGGAGCTCGCGCAGCCGAGGCGATTTCTGGAAGGCTGCGCTCGCCGCCACGCGCTCCACCAGTGCCCAGCGGGGCTCCTCGGAGGAACCTGCTGGCCCAGACGGCTCCACCTTCGGTTTGGAAGACCCGAGCATGGAAGGCTCGCTACACTATATCACAGCTCCGCAGTGCTTTCAACCCACTGAAAAATAAGGACTTCGTTCCGCTGAAGTGAATCGGGTCGGGTGACCGGGATTGCGCCCGGTCACCCTCCCACACCACCGGACGTG
>CAZIRH010000448.1:0-4048 GCA_964541065.1 uncultured Solibacteraceae bacterium | reverse complement strand
GGACCGCCTGCGCAGCTACCGCGACCTGCCCATCCGCCTGGGCGAGCTGGGCACGGTCTACCGCTACGAGCGCAGCGGCGTCATGCACGGCCTGCTGCGCGTGCGCGGCTTCACCCAGGACGACGCGCACGTCTTCTGCACGCCCGAGCAGATCGAGGACGAGATCGTCTACTGCCTGGAGTTCGCGCTGCATGTGCTCGCGACCTTCGGCTTCGACCGCTATGAGGCGGAGCTGTCCACCTGGGACGGCGGCGCGAGCGGCAAGTACGACGGCGCCCCGGAGCAGTGGCTGCTGGGCGAGTCGGCCCTCAAGAGGGCCAGCCAGCGGCTCAACATGAAGGTGAAGCTGATGGAAGACGAGGCCGCTTTCTACGGCCCCAAGATCGACCTGAAGCTGGTGGACGCTATCGGCCGGCTGTGGCAGCTTACCACCATCCAGTTCGATTTCACCCTGCCCCGGCGCTTCGGGCTCACCTACATCGCCGAGGACGGCAAGGCGCACCAGCCGCTGATGGTCCACCGCGCGCTGTTCGGCTCGCTGGAGCGATTCTTCGGTATTCTGCTCGAACATTACGCCGGCGCCTTCCCGGTGTGGCTCGCACCCGTACAGGCGGTGGTGCTGCCCATCACCGACCGCCAGGTCCCTTACGCGCAGCAGGTGGTCCAGCGGCTCAAGGAAGCGGGCCTCCGTGCCGCGCTCGACGACCGCAGCGAGAAAGTCAACCTCAAGATCCGCGAGGCGCAGCTCCAGAAGGTCCCCTACATGCTGGTGGTGGGCGCTCGCGAAGCCGAGAGCGGCATGGTGGCCGTGCGCAACCGCAAGCACGGCGATCAGGGCGCCCAGCCGCTCGAGGCGTTTCTCGAAGAGATCGGGCGGCTAGTTGCCTGCAAGGCGCCGTCCGAGTAGGCTGTGACCGCGCTGGCCGCTATCCTCGTGCTGGTCGTGCTGGCCGGCGCGCTCATCTACTCGGTGCTCGTGGTGGCGGCGGCGCGCAGCTACCTGGCTGTGCGACCGGCGCCGCTGGCGCACGCCGTCCCCATCAGCATTCTCAAGCCGCTTCACGGGCTGGATGAGGGCCTCGCGGAGAACCTCCGCAGCTACTTCCGCCAGGACTACCCCGACTTCGAGATCCTGTTCGCTGTGCGCGCGGTAGACGACCCGGCCGTAGCGGTGGTGGAGAAATTGCAACGGGAATTCCCCGGCGTGCCGGCGCGCCTCATCGTCACTGGCGAGCCGCCTTACCCCAACGCCAAGGTCTACAGTCTCAGCCGCATGATGAAGGAAGCCCGCCATGACCTGCTGGTGATGAGCGACAGCGACACCCGCGCCCGGCCGCAGTTGCTGACCACCGTGGGCGCCGAGTTCGAGGACCCGCGCTTGGGCGTGGCCACCTGCCCTTACCGCGCCATCCCAGGCCGCAGCCTCTGGTCCACGCTCGAGGCCATCGGGATGAACACCGAGTTTCTGGCCGGGCTACTGGCGGCGCGCCTGGTCGAGGGCGTCAAGTTCGCCGTCGGTCCTTGCGTGGCCGCGCGCCGGGAAACACTCCGCGCCATCGGCGGCTTCGACCGGCTCAAGGATTACGTTTCTACCGAGGATTTCGTTATGGGCGCGCTGGCGGCCCAGCGAGGCTACCGCGTCATCCTGTCTTCCTTTGTGATCGAGCACCGCATCGGCGCCCAGCGTTTGCGGCCGAATCTCGAGCACCGCTTGAGGTGGGCGCGCACCACGCGCCGCTCGCGCCCCGCGGGTTACATTGGCCAGCTTTTCACGCACCCCCTGCCGCTGGCTCTGCTGCTGGTGGCGTTGCAGCCCGCCTGGTGGCCGCTGCTGGTCGCGACGGCCGTGTTGCGGGCCTGCGCCGTCTGGGCCACCGCGGGCTGGGTCTTGCACGACCCACTCACTGCGCGGCGGTGGTGGTTGGTCCCCGTTCAGGATCTCGCCAGCTTCGCCATGTGGCTCGCCGGCTTCTTCGGCCGCACCATCACCTGGCGCGGCCGCCGCTACCGGCTGCTCAAGGACGGGCGCTGCGAGCCGGCGTAATCGCCATCGCCGTTGCGCCTCAGGGCAGCTCTTCCAGAGCCGTCCAGCGCTCGCTGCGCGCGGCCCGATCGATCAAGTCCCAGAACCGGGGGCTGCTCGAAAGGATCAGCGATTCCAGGTCCGTGTGCTCGTCCACCCCCAGCAGGACAGCGCATGTCTTGCCCCGTTTGGTGATCAAGATCGGCCCGGTTCTGGGCAGTTCCTCCAGGACGCTGCTCAGGTTGTTTTTGATCTCCCGAAGGCTTTCCGTTCTCATAGCGTGAACTCCTCTCCGCCGACCAGCAGCAGGTTGCCCCGCTTCTCCCCGATCATAGTCACCTCCACCCGGTCCTCGCCCAGCCGGTAGAAGACCCGCCACTTGCCGAGCCGCAGCTCGTAGTCCGCCAGCAGCGACGCTCTGCGCAGCCGGAACCTGTTGCGCGCGCTTTGGGTCGGGTCGGCCGCCGCCAGGTGCTTGCGAATGCCCTCCTTCAGGAAGGCACGATCGGCCTTGCGGAGCCGCAGATACTGCCGCACCGCCTGCTCGGAGAAGACGACCGGATGCACGATTCCCATCGTAGCACGATTGTGCTACGAAGCGCTCTGCCCGGCGCGGCGCGCTCACCGCTCCGGCTCGACCACCAGGATGTGATGACGTTTTTTGTCGGGGCGCACCAAATCGCCAGCGACACAGTTCGGGGGAGTTCGAGGCAGGACATGTCGGATACCCGCAAAGGCTACGTTCAATGGAAAGGGCACGAGCACGGCGTCACCTGGCACGCGATTTCGAAAGAGGTTTACGTCTACTGGGGCACCTGGCGGCATGCCGGCAAAGCCTACGACATGCAGAAAGCGCTGGACCTGGCGCTGTCTTGGCTGAACAGCCGCGCACGATAGCGAAAGCCGTCCCTTGGAAGCCTTGGCAGAGGGCCGGCCCTTCAGGAAACCGAGTTCGAGTCTTGCGGTACCCCTGATACACGCAGGAAGCGTCGCTGGAAATGATCCGCTCATGGCAACCGTAGTGCCTTCGTGAACCCAGCCATGGTGGGCGATGGTCAGGATCGGCGCGCCGAATCACGGCGTCTGCCGGACCGGACGCAGACCAGGGTTCTGGCCACGAGCGCTGGTACCGGCTCACCGCGCAACGGTCATGCTATCCGGGCCGCGAGATAGACCACTGGTACAAGGCGGTTCTGGTAGATGGGCTTACCGGGCTTCTCGGTGGTGATGAACTCGTCGGGCTTCAGTAGGTGAGCCGCCGCGACATGCAGCGCGTCCATGCCGCTCACCGCGGAGCGGCTGGCCTCCCGAAAGGCGGCTCGGAAGATGGCATCCAGGTCCTCGATCCGCTCGGTAGCAGCCAGGTACGTCTCCAGGAATTTCTGCTGCGGGCGGTTGCGGTTCTGGATCACCTGGGGGAGGAGTTCCAGATCGAGGAACGGACAGGATAGGAACAATCGATTGGCGTCCCTCAAGAGGGCGAGGGCTACTTCCGCTTTGGGACCTTTCCCGGCTGCCGCTTCGATCAAGACGCCGGTGTCCAAGTAGGTACGGCGCATCGCCCTCAGGCCAAACCGCGTCGGCGGAGCACTTCCCGGCGCACTTGGGTGCTCGTCAGCAGCTTGACCCCACTGGCCTCGATCTCCTTGCGCAGGCGCATCAGCTTGCGGCCCAAAGGTGACACCGGGGCACCGGGCGGCGGCAGCTCCAGCCTTCCGTTGGATGTTGCCCTCTTCCTCACAGCCCTATTCTACCGCGACGCGGACGATCTGGTCGGGGTTTCAGGCAGAGGACGCTGAGGCTAATCCTGTTTTCCTGTGCGTTCTCTGCGCCTCTGCGGTTCATTCACCGCTCCGGTTCCACCACCAACGTGCTCTTGGCCTCGACCCGCCGGAACTGCCACGGGAAGGCCCGCCCGGCCGAGTAGGCTTCCCACTGATCCCTGTAGTGGCGCGAGAGCACGTGCCCGGACTGCCCGGCGACCAGCCCCGCCAGCGAGTTGTCCCAGTCGGAGGGGTCCGCCAC
>CAZIRH010000447.1:0-4059 GCA_964541065.1 uncultured Solibacteraceae bacterium | reverse complement strand
CGCCGCTGGCCGCATTGCGCCGCCGCCTCAAGATCGACGAGTACGAGCGCCCGGCCCCGCTCGAGGCGGCGCGCCCGGAGCCGCCGCGCGTGCGCGTCAGGCTTTCGCAGCACGCCGGCAGACCGGCCCGCGCGGTGGTCCGGGCCGGGGAGCAAGTGCGCAAGGGAGACCCGCTCGGGCGCGTCGAGGCGGAGGAACTCGGCGCCAGCGTGCACGCCAGCATCGACGGCACGGTCACGGCGGTCACCGAAGCCTACGTCGAGGTAACGAGGTAGCGCGGATGGCGAAAAACTCGATCGGCCTGGTGGAGTTGGGCAGCATCGCCGCGGGCTTCCAGGCCTGCGACGCCATGCTCAAGACCGCGGCAGTCGAGCTGGTGCTGGCGCGCTCGATCTGCTCCGGCAAGTACATCGTGCTGGTGCGCGGCGAGGTGGCGGCCGTGGAAGCAAGCGTCAAGGCGGGCGCCCGTTCCGCCGGCGCCGCGGTGATCGACACGTTCGTCATCCCCAACGTGCACGAATCGGTTTTCCCGGCCATCAGCGGGACCACCAAGGTGGAGGCGCTGGAGGCCCTGGGCATTTTGGAAGCTTTCTCGGTGGCCTCGCTGATCGAGGCCGCCGATGCGGCGGTCAAGACCGCCCAGGTGCAGTTGATCGAAGTGCGGCTGGCCATGGCGCTGGGCGGCAAGGCGTTTGTGACGCTGACCGGCGCAGTGGCCGCGGTGCAAAGCGCGGTGGAAGCGGGCGCGCAGGTGCTCTCGCAGAAGGGCCTGCTGGTGAACAAGGTCGTGATCCCCTCGCCGCGCCCGGAGTTGTTGAGGGAAGTGATCTGACACGGTAGGGTAAGCCTCCCGGCTTGCCCCATTCAGTGGGAGGAGTCGAATGCTCAATCATCGCAAGACGCCCTGCCTGGTGGCGATGGCCTTCGTGCTGGCGGTCGCCGCCCTGGCGCAAAGCGAGTTCAAGGACATCGAGTCCCGGGTCAGCGAGTTCACGCTGGCCAACGGCCATCGGTTCATCGTGCTGGAGCGGCACAACGCTCCGGTGGCGACGTGCTTGACTTACGCCGACGTCGGCGCGGCCCAGGAGGTCAAGGGTATCACCGGCCTGGCCCACCTGTTCGAGCACATGGCCTTCCGCGGCACCACTACCATCGGCACCAAGGACTGGGCCAAGGAGAAACCGCTGCTCGAGAAGGTCGAGCAGGCCTACGTCGCCCTGCGCGCGGAAAGGCGCAAGGGGCCGCAGGCGGATGCCGCCAAGCTCAAGCAGCTCGAGCAGGCCTTCAAGGACGCCCAGGAGGCGGCGAGCAAGCTCATTTACAAGGAGGAGTTCGGCGAGATCATCGAGCGCGCCGGCGGCCAGGGCCTCAACGCCAGCACGTCCGAGGACCGCACCAACTACTTCTTCAGCCTGCCCTCGAACGAGGTCGAGCTGTGGTTTTTCCTCGAATCGGAGCGCTTCCGCGACGCCGTCTTCCGCGACTTCTACACGGAGCGCAACGTGGTCATGGAGGAGCGCCGGTTGATGGAGAGCCAGCCGCTGGGCCGGCTGCTCGAGGAGTTCCAGGCCATCGCCTACAAGTCCCACCCTTACGGCGAGGGTGTGATCGGGCACATGAGCGACCTTCAGAACCTCACCACCGCCGACGGCATAGCGTTCTTCAAGAAGTACTACATCCCTAGCAACCTGATCACCGTGGTGGTGGGCGACGTGAACCCCCGGCGCATCCGCGAGCTGGCGGAGATCTACTTCGGGCGCCTCTCCAGCGCCCCGAAGCCGGAGCCGCTGCGCACCGTCGAGCCGCCGCAGCAGGGAGAGCGCAGGGTGGCGCTGCGTCTTCAGTCCCAGCGGGTCATCCTGATGGGTTATCACAAACCCGACATCAATCACCCGGACAACGCCATCTACGACGCCATCAGCAGCCTGCTCAGCGAGGGCCGCTCCTCGCGCCTGTACCGCGCGCTGGTCCGCGACAAGAAGGTCGCCACTCAGACGGGCGGCTTCTCGGGCTTCCCCGGCCGGAAGTACCCCGGCCTGTTCCTGTTCTACGGATTCACCGCCCCGGGCCGCACCAATGACGAGGTTGAGAAGGCCCTCGATGCGGAGATCGAGCGGCTCAAGAGCGAGCTGGTCAGCCCGGCGGAACTCGACGGCGTCAAGCGGCGCGCCCGCACCAGCCTGCTCCGCCAGTTGGACAGCAACTTCATCATGGCCATCCAGCTCTCCGACAATCAAGCCCTGACCGGCGACTGGCGCAACCTCTTCCGCGACCTCGAGAAGCTCAACGCCGTGACCCCGCAGGACATCCAGCGCGTGGCTAAGGCCACTTTTACGCGCGACAACAAGACGGTGGGCACTATCGACCCCATCGAGACCGCAGCCAAGTGACGGCCGAGGAGGAATCTGCCATGCGTACGACGAAACTGCTTGCATCCATCCTGATCTCGCTAGGGCTGGCGCTGACCGCATCCGCCCAGCAAGCCCCGGCGCCCGCGGCCAAGAAGGCCGCGCCGGCCAAGGCGGCCCCCGCCAAGGCCCCTGCGAAAAGCTACAAGGACCTCAAGTACCCGCCGCTCAACCAGATTCGAGTGCCCGAGCCGGTCCGCTTCGAGCTGGCGAACGGCATGGTGGTCTACCTGGTCGAGAACCGTGAGCTGCCCACGATCACGGTCTCGGCCCTGATCCGCGCCGGCTCACGTCTGGAGCCAGCCAACAAGACCGGCCTGGCCTCGATCACCGGCACGGTCATGCGCACCGGCGGGACGGCCACGCGGCCCGGCGACAAGCTGGACGAGGAGCTGGATCGCCTGGGCGCCTACGTCGAGACCGGCATCGGCCAGGATTCCGGCCGCGCCCAGGTCTTGGTGCTCAAGGAGGACATCGACCGGGGTCTCGCCATCCTGGCCGACATCATCCAGAACCCCGCCTTCCCCCAAGACAAGATCGACCTGGCCAAGATCCAGCAGCGCGACCAGATCGCCCGGCGCAACGACAACCCCAACAGCATCGCCTTCCGGGAGTTCAACCGCATCATCATGGGGAAGGACACACCCTATGGGCGCATGACCGAGTACGACACCATCAACTCGATCACTCGCCAGGACCTCGTCGCCTTTCACCAGCAGTACTTCCAGCCGGAGAACGCGATCCTGGGCGTCTGGGGCGATTTCAACGCTCAAGAAATGCGCGGCAAGATCGAAGCGACTCTGGGCGCCTGGAAGCGCGGTGGCCGGCCCAGACCTTCCGTACCAGAGGTGGACCCTGGCGCCAGGAACCGCGCCGGCTACTACTTCGTCAAGAAAGACGACACGCCCCAGGCCTGGGTGGTGATGGGCTACCTGGGCGGCAAGCGCAGCGACCCGGACTTCTACGCCCTGACGGTGATGAACCAGATCCTGGGCGGCGGGTTTGCTTCGCGAATGTTCTCGAACGTGCGCTCGCAGCAGGGCTTGGCTTACAGCGTCGGATCGCAGTGGGGCGCGGGCTGGGACCGTCCTGGAACCTTCATGGCCTTGGGTAGCACCAAGACCGAAAGCACGGTCAAGATTCTGACTTCGATCCGTCACGAGATCGCGAACATGGCCGAGGCGGGCGCCACGGACGACGAGCTGACCCGCGCCAAGGACGGCATCCTCAAGGGCTTCGCCTTCGAGTTCGACTCGACCGGCAAGATCGTCCAGCGCATGGTCAGCTACGAGTATTACAGCTACCCGCGCAATTACCTCCAGCAGTACCGCGACAACATCGAGAAGGTCACTAAGGCGGACGTGGCGCGCGTGGCCCAGCAGTACCTCAAGACCGACCAGCTCGCCATCCTGGTGGTGGGCAAAGAGCAGGGCATGGACCAGCCGCTCTCCTCGCTGGGCAAGGTGACCAACATCGACGTGACCATTCCCCCACCCTCACAGAAGCCGCTGGGGGCGGCCACTCCGGAGGCAGCCGCCAAGGCCAAGGCGCTACTCGGCAGGGCCCGGGAGGCCATGGGTGGCGCGGCTTTCGACAAGGTGAAGGAATACACCATCCTGTCCGATATGAAGGTGGCCACGCCGCAGGGCGA
>CAZIRH010000446.1:0-4073 GCA_964541065.1 uncultured Solibacteraceae bacterium | reverse complement strand
GCGCCTGGGGGGCGCTGGGGAAATGCCGGATGGCCAGCTCGAAGCCCGCCCGCGCGAAGTAGCCACGCTCGTACCCGAGATACAGCGGGGCCATGCTCAAGTAGCGCGACGCCGCCACCTCCAGCTTGCGCGGCGGCCCGGAGGCGCGACGCCGGGAACAACCCGCGCCCCCCGCGACCGCGGTGGCCGCCAGCCCCCGAAGAAGATCCCTACGCTGCATCGCGGTTCTGCCTCGCGCCCAGCAGGTGCAGCGGGTGGATCTTGCCGGTGGCGGTGGCATAGGGTTCGTCAAGGACCACCTCAATCGCCCCGGTGTGACGGAACAGCCGCGCGGCGCCCACGCCTCCGGCGCAGGGCCGGATGGCTTCCAGGAAGCATTCTCTGACCTTATCGGCCGGCAGCCGCCCCAGGCGCGGGTTCACCCGCAGCCTGAGCTGCGTCTGCCGAGGGCCCTCGTACTCGACCAGTTGGAAATCGCCCGGGGCGCCGCCGAAACGCGCCGGCAGCGCCACCTCCAGCGCCCGGACCACATCGCTGCCCAGCAGCGTGATGCCTTGCCCGGTGAGCTTGCCGAAGCTGAAGATGTCGCGGATCTGCCGGTCGAATCCCAGCTCGGAGAAGGTGCACCGGCAGCGCGCGGGCTCGATCACGCCCGTGTCGTCCATCTCCGCGTTGATGAGCACCCGCGCGGCGCTGGGCAGCAGGGTGGTGAACATCAGCGAATCCACCTCGACCTCCGAAAGCGGCGCGCGGCGCCGGCGGCTGATGACGGCCACGGAATCCCGATACAGATGGACGCAGTTGGCCGAGCGCATCTCGCGGCAGGCAAAGCCGATCGGCCCGATCTCGTGGATCCAATAGCCCGTGTAGACATCCACTCGGGCGGATTCAAACACGGCGCGCTTGGCCTCGGTGAGCGCCTCCCCTCCCGCGATGAAGAGGGTGCCGCGGATGTCCAGACCGTGCTCGAGGGCAGCCGCCACAATCCGCACCGCCGGGCTGACGGGACTGGCGACCACGCAGGCGATCCCCTGGCCGCGGCGCTGCGCGATCCAGCGGGCGGCCGGCGAGTAGTCGTTGCGCGGCAGATAAGTGGGGAAGGCCACGCCGGCTCCTAGCAGCCGGGCGAACAGCACCAGCAGGCTCGTGCCCGCGCGATAGTGGCCGGAACCGATGGCGTTGCCTCCCACGGCGAACCAGCGGTCCACCTTGCCTCCCCGGCGGGCCTCTTGAAGCCCGGCGAAAAGGCCCGTGCCGCTCGGCAGGATGGCCAGCGCCTGGACGTAAGCGCGCCCAGCCAGCCCCAGTTCCTGGCGCACGAGCTGGAAATAGGCTTCGCGGTGCAGGCGGTTCTCGGTGCTCGAGGAGGTGTGCACCCTGGGGCCGCTGCTGCCGCTGCTCGCGGAGGCCAGCATACCGGCCGCCAGCGGGTTCAGGAAGCTGTCGATGGTGGCCGGAATGTGCTCGCCGGAGCGCACCAGCGGCTGCCGCCCCTTGAACTCGTCGTGGGTGAGGTACACCCCCTGCCGCGCCAGCGAGGCCAGCGCGTCCTCCAGGCCGTCCCGGCGGACCGACTCCGCCAGGTCCTCGAAGCCGCATCCCGCCAGGCGAAACATCCGGTGGTAAGGGTTGGCAGGGGCGCCGAAGACGACCCGCCGCACAGTCTCCAGGAATCTCTCCTCGCGGTGAGCCATCTGCTCGCCGATGACGGCCTGCGGGTCCGCATGAGGCGGCGTGCGCAGCAGGCGGTGGGTGCCTGCCAGCATGCGCCAGTAGTATTTAGCCTTCCGAAGCACCCACTGCCTCTCCGGTCTGGCGTGCGCCCGTGGCTGCCAGACGGCTTTGGGACCCGCTCATCCGATTGCCCAGATCCGCCATCGTACCATGGGGCCGGCGCCGGCCGCACCGGGCTTCCCTGACCCCGCCTTGACGGCTGCCCCACGGGTGTGTGATTATTCATTCAGGTGAATAAACATTCATTGGCCGTCACGAAGATCGCCGCCCGGGGTTTCACCTGCGACCTGGACCTGTCGCCGGAGGAACTCCTCGGCCTGCTGGAGCTGACCGCCCAGGTGAAGGCGGCGCCGGCCCTGTACGCGGAGGCCCTGAACGGGCGCTACATCGCTCTGCTGTTCGAGAAGCCCTCGCTGCGGACGCGGCTGACCTTCGAGCTGGCCATCAAGCAGTTGGGCGGCGACGCCGTCCTGAGCACGGGCGCCATCGGTGACCGCGAGCCGATCAAGGACGTGGCGCGCAACCTGGCGCGCTGGACCCAGGGCATCGTGGCGCGGACCTTTTCGCAGCGCACGGTGGAGGAGCTGGCGCACTGGTCCAGCGTGCCGGTGATCAACGCGCTCAGCGACCTGTACCACCCCTGCCAGGCCCTGGCCGATATCTTCACGCTGAAGGAGCGCTTCGGCGACCTGCGCGTGCTGAAGCTGGCCTTTGTGGGCGACGGCAACAACGTGGCGCACTCGCTGATGCTGAACGCCGCCCGGCTGGGGATGAATTTTGCCTTGGCCACCCCGGCACAGTACGGCCCCCATCCCGGTGTGGTCATCCAGGCCGAGGGTCTGGCCGGCGCATCCGGGGCCACTTTGAAGATCACGCGCAGCCCCGAAGAAGCCGTGGAGGGCGCCCGCGCCGTCTATACCGACGTCTGGACCAGCATGGGCCAGGAGAGCGAAGCCGACGAGCGACGACGCGAGTTCCGCCCCTACCAGGTCAACGAGCGTCTGTTCGCCCGGGCCGCGCCGGACGCGGTTTTCATGCACTGCCTGCCGGCCAAGCGGGATGAGGAGGTCACCGACGCGGTGATCGAGTGCCCGCGCTCGGTGGTCTTCGACCAGGCGGAGAACCGCCTGCATACCCAGAAAGGGCTGCTGCTGATGCTGGTCAAGTAGCGCTAGAATCCCTAGTTTATGGACAAGCCCAGAAGAGTAGCTTTGGCCTATTCCGGAGGACTCGATACCTCCGTCATCATCCCCTGGCTCAAGGAGAACTACGGCTGCGAGGTAGTGGCCGTGTGCGGCAACATCGGCCAGGGCGACGAGGAGCTCATCGGGCTCGAGCCGAAGGCCCGCCGAACCGGGGCCTCGCAGGTGCACATCGAGGACCTGCGCCACGAGTTCGTCACCGAGTACCTGTGGCGGCTGGTGCGCTCGGGCGCGGTCTACGAGCACAAGTACCTGCTGGGCACCTCGATCGCACGCCCGCTGCTGGCCAAGAAGCAGGTCGAGGTGGCGTTGCGCACCGGCTGCGACGCCCTGGCGCACGGCTGCACCGGCAAGGGCAACGACCAGGTGCGCTTCGAGCTCGCCTACCAGGCGCTGGCGCCCCACCTGCGGGTCATCGTGCCCTGGCGCGAGTGGCAGATCCGCTCGCGCGAGGACGCCCTGGCTTACGCGGCCGCGCACCAGGTGCCGGTGGCCGCCACCGCTACCAAGATCTACAGCCGCGACCGCAACATCTGGCACGCCTCGCACGAAGGCGGGCCGCTGGAGGATCCGGCCAACCCGGCGCCGGATGACGTCTGGATGCTCACGCGCAGCCCCCAGGACGCCCCCGCTCACCCGGGCGAAGTCACCATCGGTTTCGAGCGGGGCGTGCCGGTTTCGGTGAACAGCCAGCACATGTTCCCGGTCGAGTTGCTGGAGACGCTGAACCGCCTGGGCGGCGAGCACGCCATCGGGCGCGCCGACCTGGTGGAGAACCGCTTCGTGGGCATGAAGTCGCGCGGCTGCTACGAGACGCCGGGCGGCACGCTCATCGTGACGGCGCTGCGCGAGCTGGAAGCACTGACGCTCGACCGCGAGCTGCTGCACTACAAACACCGCCTGGCGCTGGACTACGCCGCGCTGGTCTACTACGGCTTCTGGTTCACCCCGCTGCGCGAGGCCCTGGACGCCTTCTTCGAGAAAGTCAGCCAGGCCACCACCGGCGAGGTCACCCTGCGCATGTACAGAGGCAACCTCGAGCCGGTCTGCCGGAAGTCCCCCCACTCGCTCTACTCGCTCGGCATCGCCAGCTTCACCATGGGCGCCGGCTACGACCAGAAGGACGCCGAGGGCTTC
>CAZIRH010000445.1:0-4107 GCA_964541065.1 uncultured Solibacteraceae bacterium | reverse complement strand
CACCCAATACGGCATCTTCTTCGGCGTGCGTGCCCCGGCCTTTCATCCGACCGGCGTCTTCCTGGATCCGGCCGGTGTGGTCAACGGCGCTTCCTTCGCCGGATTGCCATACCCCTTGGCTCCGGGCACCATCGTGTCGCTATTCGGCTCCAACCTGGCCGCGCGCGAAGCCCGCGCCACCAGTTTCCCCTTGCCGATCAAGCTGGACGACGTCACGGTGACGGTCAACGGAACGGCGGCGCCGCTCTACTTCGTCTCGACCACCCAGGCGGGTATTCAGCTCCCGTATGGGCTCAAAGGGAGCTGGGTCACCCTGCGCGTGAGCAACAGCCGGGGCATGTCCAACGAAGTGGTGGCGCCGCTGGCCGCGACCAGCCCGGGTGTGTTCTCGCGGGCCGACGGCCGCCCGGTGGTGCTGCACACCGACTACTCGCTAGTCAGCCCGGAGAACCCGGCGCGCCCCGGCGAGACCGTCGTGATCTGGCTGACCGGTCTCGGGGAACTGTCGCCCGCCGTGGCCACGGGCGACGCCAATCCCGTCGCGCCGCTGGCTCGGGCAGTCGATGCGCCCATCAAGGTGCTTTTCGGCGGAGTGCTTGCCACGGTCGTGGATTACGCCGGCGGTGCGCCCGGCTTTGCCGGCCTGTGCCAGATCAACGCCACCATCCCAGTGAACTCTCCGGTCGGCCCGAACGTGCCCTTCGCGATTTCCACGAGCAACGCTTATGCCGAGTTGGTGGAGATCCCCATCAGCAGGTGAGCGAGCAGGCCTGGCTACTTCTTCTTGGAGGCGGCCTGTATTTCGCTCAAGGGCAGGAACATCGCTGTGGCGGGAGGCCTTGCCTGCGAGTGACCCTCGATCAACTCGAGTGGCGCGAACCCGAACTGTTCGTAGAACGACACCGCTTCAGGTTTCGCGTCCACCACTACCCCGAGGCAACCAAAGTCTCCCGCCAGGCGAACCGCAAGATCCAGAACGAAGCGAAGCAGTTGCCGGCCAACACCCCGCCCCCGAAACGAGTCGTCCACCGCCAGACGGGCGAGCCGCAGAATCGGAAGCGGGTAGCGCGGCAACCGCTTCCGCAGGACGGAGGAGAGCTGCTCGATCTCGAGGTGCCCCGGCGCCACCGTGGCATAGCCGGCGACACGATTCCCTTCGACCGCCACGTAGGTAGTGCCGAGGTGATGACGAAATTGGTTTTGCCCTGCGTACTTGTGAAGAAAACGATCCAGGTCCGCGTCGCCAGAGCGAAAGCCAGACCGATCGTCCGATTCCCGGAGAGCCCTAATCTCCATCGCCGCTCATGAGCGCCCGAAGCTGCTTCGTGGGCCTTCGCGGCGCCGTCATGCGCTTGGCGACCTGCTCGCCGGACCGGCGAGAGACAACCAGCCGGGGATGCACGATGACGTCGGCGGGAAGCGAGTGGAGCGCCTGGAGGTGATGCAGGAGGGCATCCTCGATGAGGTGGCCTTTCTTGACTCCTGTGGTGCGAACATGCTTCTCCAGCAGCATCCTGGTCGTGGAGGAAACGGCGGCCGAGATCTGGGATTCCCTGTTCATCTCTACTCTTTCGTAGATAATTCTACAGTTTTCGAGGAACACTTGTCAAGCCAGCTGCGAGCTGCCGGGCCTGCCACGGGGCGCGTTCAATTCCCCGGCGGCCGCTTGCGCTCGTAGGGCTGCTTGAGGTAGCGCGCGGCCTCTTCCTGCGCCCCTTGGGTGTTATCTTTGGTGCGCACCGCCAGGGTGTACTCGTTGACCGCGCGCTCGCGCTGCCCGGTGATGTCGAAGATCTTGCCCAGGTTGATGTGCGCCCAGACCTCGATCCACTTGGGTTCGAGATCCCCGTTGAGCGCCTCGCGGAACTCGTTGGCCGCGGCCTGGTAGTTGTTCTGAAGGAAGAACACCTCGGCGATGCGGTAGTGGGCCAGCGAGCTGTAGCGGTGGACCTCCAGGGCCTTCTGATACTCCTTGAGAGCGTCGTTGAACTCGCCGATCTCGGCGAACTGCTCGCCGCGGCGGATGGCCACCGCCACGCGCACCGGGTTGCTGAAGCGCAGCACGCGGTTGTTCGGGTCGAGCGACAGGGTGCGGGGCTTGCCGAAAGTGTCCACCACGAATTCCGAAGAGGTGCCCATCACCTCGATGCGCTTCTGCTCGGGGTTGCCCTCGGTCTCGATCTTCAGCTCGACCGGCATGCGGAAGGTGTCCAGGTCCTGCGCCACCTTGCCCATCACGCGAAAACCCTGCTGGCGGCGGTAGATGGTGTACTCGAGCTTGAACTCGGGGGCGCCGCTCGACTCGATCCACTGGAGGAAAAAGTACTTCAGGTTCTGGCCGGAGGCGGCCTCGGCGGCGCGGGCGAACTCGTCGGTGGTGACGGCGCCCCAGGGATGGCGGTTGGGGAATTCTTTGAGCAGCTTGCGGAAAGCCTCCTCGCCGATGACCCAGCGCAGCATGTGCAGCACGGCGGCGCCCTTGGCGGCGGTGACCGCCCAGAACTCGGGCGAGTAGTCTTCCAGGCGCCCGGCCTGGATCATGGGCACGTCGCCGATAGTGAGTGCGTCGATGTACACGTCGCGGGCGTCGCCTTCGATGGAAGCCGGACCGTTGGCGTGCTCCAGGTAGAGCATCTCCGAGTACCGCGCCAGCCCGTTGTTGAGCCAAAGGTGGCCGCGGGTGGCGCCGGAGAGCAGCACGCCCCACCACTGGCGCGAAACCTGGTTGGCCAGCAGGCGGGGGTTCACCTGGCGCCCGATGCCCTGCGGTGACAGAAACAGGACCTCCGGGGCCGCGTAGCCGTTGGGCGCGCCTTCCTCGGTCTCGACCAGCGTCAGGGCGGCCCGGGGCGGCAAGCCGTAAAGGCTGGTCAGGTAGGCCATCAATCTGCCGGTTTCCTGGCCGTAGGCGCCGGCCAGCTTCTTCTCCTCGCCGCGGAAGTAGACCGCCGTGGTGACCCCCTCGGAGGAGATGCGCTCAGGCTCGCCTTGCACCACGGCCAGGCTGCCCGGGAACGACGGCTGCGAGTAGGCGAAGCTGTACAGCGTCTTTCCGGAGGCGAGTGGCTCGACCTTCTGATCGCCGCCGGCCACCACGCGGTAGCCCGTAGGCACGGTGATGCGGAGGTCGGCCTTGAAGCGGTCCGTGGTGTAGCCGTTCACCGGGAACCAGCGCGCCGGGTAGAGCAGGAAGGCGTAGTCGTTGCGGATGGCGGCGAACCTGATGCCGAACACCGGCGATTCCTCGCGGCCGGTGAAGCGCCCGTCGTAGTGGAACGTGACGGCGGCGGAAGCGCCCTGAGGAAGCGGCTCGGGGAGGCTCAGCCGCACGGTCGAATCCTGCTGGGAGCGGGAAGCCGGGAGCTGCCGCCCGCTGGAGTCCTCGACCCGGGAGACGTTGAGCGCGTTGTTCAGCTCGAAGACCGCCGTGTTGACGTCGGCATCCTGGGAGACAAACTGGACCCGCACCTTGGCCGCCAGGGACTGCGTGGCGGGAGTGATCTCCGCCTCGATCAGGTAGCTTTCGACATCGATGAGCGGCCGGCGCTCCTGCGCCCAAGCCGCGCCCACCAAGCTCAGCACTAACCAGAACCTACGCACCATCCACTCCTCCGGCTTCGCAGACCATTCGCGCGGCGGTCTCGAAGGGATCTTCCGGCCCCGCGAGAGCCTTCGCCACCGTTCGGAGATCCTCGCGCATGCGCCGCCGCGCCGCGCCGTCTTCGAGCAGTCTCACCGCCTCGGCGGCCAGCCGCGCTCCACTCATCTCATTCTGCATCAACTCGGGAACCACGGCCCGGCCCGCCACCAGGTTCACCATCGAGTAGTAGGGAACACGGACCAGAAACTTGCCCAGCCACCAGCTCAGGGCGGCGACCCGGTAGAAGGTGACCATGGGCGTGCCCAACAGCGCCGCCTCGATGGTTACGGTGCCGCTGGCGGCCAGCGCGAGATCCGCATGAGCCAGCACATCCCAGGTGGCACCCTCGATTACTTGGATGGACGAGCGGCCCATGCGTTCCCGAAAATGTCCCAGGCCCGCAAACCCGCCTCCCGGCAACGCCAGCACGAAGCTGACCGGAAGGCGCTCGCGGAGCCGTTCGGCGG
>CAZIRH010000444.1:0-4117 GCA_964541065.1 uncultured Solibacteraceae bacterium | reverse complement strand
CGACAAGATCAACATGTTCGAACTGGTGGTGGGTGAGATGGACACCATCCTGGGAATGCTTGACGAGGGCCGCGACTTCGCCGAGCTGGTGCTCGAGCTATGGGTTTCCACGCGCGCTTCCGGCCGCCTCGAACAAGCCTTCGACGAGCTGGCGGGCAAGCTGATGCAGGCCAAGAAGCAATACTCGGAAACCAAGCGGCTGGACGATGCGCTGTTCCAGCGGGATTTCGAGGTGTAAGCCTTGACCGGGATTCAAGACTTGATGTGCGATCTGCTGGTCAGCCGCGGGGCGCTGGTGGAGACCGAAGAAGGCGGCGGGCTCCGGGCGATGTTGCCTCCGGAGGTGGCCACCGCCTTAGGCGCCAGCGAGTGGCTTTCCCTCGATTTCCGGCCGCGTCCTGGCGGGGACGACTCGGCGGAGTGGCTGGAGCGCATGGAACGGCTCCTGCCGGCGCGCTTGCTGGTGGCAGGTGCGCAGGTCCGGAGGCCGGCGCTGGCGCCGCCCATTGACGTGGCCGCGGTGCTCTCGACGGAGCTGGCCGTCCAGAATGGCATCTACCGGCTGGTGGACCACTCCCCCGCAAGCGCCTCCTACCTGTTCTTCACCTTCCAGTACACGGTGGAGTCCGACGACCGCAGCTTGGGATTTGTGACGGTCTGCCTGAACGCCGATGCCCGGTCGCTGGTGATGCAACCGGAGAGTTTCTTGCGCGGCCTTCGCGAGCACCTGGAAGAAGCGGAGCCGGCGACCACGGCGGACGTGCTTGCCCGGTTCCACCCGGCCGCCGCCAAGGCGGCCCAGGCCGAGATCCGGAAGCACGTGGCGCGGCTTGAGGAGAGCGCCAACCGCCGCCTGACCAGGGACATCGAGCGCGTCGAATCCTACTACCGCGGGTTGCTGGCGCAGATCGAAAAGCGCCTGGCCAGACGCGCGCAGGACGCCGGGGCGACCGAGAAGGAGCGCAGCCGCGCGCTGGCCACCCAGGCCGACCGCGTCGCCAAGCTGGAAGATCTGCGCCGGAAGTACTCTCTCCGCATTCAGATCGATCTGGCGGCGGTTCTGGTCGTGCGCGCGCCCGTATGCCGGATATCGCTTCGCCTGGTCCGCAAGAAGGAGGAGCGGCCGGAGGTTCTGCACTGGAATCCCGTGCTGCGAGCGCTCGATTCGCCGCTGTGCGAGTCCTGTGCCGCGCGGGCACACCCGCTCTACCTGTGCGAGAAGGTTCACCGCCTTTGCAGGGAGTGCTGGGTGCAGTGTGCGAACTGCTCCAGATTCTTCTGCCGAGCCTGCCAGCGGCGCTGCAAGTGCGGTGCGGGCGCCCCCTGACCCCGCGTTGTCCCCTCCCGCTGCGAATCAAGCGCTCACGAGCCCAGCCTGAGGACGGCCGCCCTCACCCGCGCGTTCCGCTGGAGCAAGCGCAGGTAGCGCGTCTCGTCGCGCGCGGCCTTGGCGCGGATGATGGCGGCGACGGCCCGCCTCTCGCTTGGGCGCCACTGCCGCAGGTCCGGGATGAGCGTCAGGATCAGCGCAAGCTGTGAGAAAGCGCGGCGCTCGTCTTCGTTCCAGCGCCGCAGGATTACGTCCAGCGCCGCCGCCGTGCGGTGCAGGGCAGCCTTCCGCGTTCGTGTGGCATCGCCGCCGTGCCGCTCGACTATGCTCCGGGCAGCCCTCAGGCCGAGGTTGCGCGCCTGGAAACGGTCCCAGGCGCCCGCCTCCGCGCCGGACGGCTCGAAGATCATCGGGCTCTCGGCCAGCCGCTGGAGCACGCGCGCCGGCGTCCGGTAGCCCGGACGGGCGCGGATCTTCTCCGCTTCTCTCTCGGCCAGCCGCGCCGCGCCGGTCTCTACGGCCCGGAAACCGAGTTTCCGGTAGAACCAGAAGGAGCCGGCCTGGATGGCCTCCTCGTTGTGATGGCCGATCTGGTAGGGGTCCACCGAAAAGCAGGTCACGCCGAGCACCTGGTTCAGGAGCCGGAGCACGCGCCCATACAGCCACGCCGATTCGCCCTCACGGAAGGTGTAGTAGACGTTGTAGCCCACCTCGGCGCGCTCGAACAGCGACAGGGTCTCCAGGTAGCCCACCGGCACGCCGTTCTTGACGATGGGCCCGACGTGATAGGCGCGCAGGGGCAGTCGCCGGCGCGGCGGCAAGCCCAGGAGGAAGATCTCGACGCCGCGGCCCGCCTCGGCCCGCAGCATGGACCCCGGGTCCCCGTAGGTGTACCCGTACACCTCGCGGTGGCGCGCCGCCGAGACCTCGGGCAGCAGATCCAGCAGCGCCTCCGCGCGCGCCCGCGGCACACGCCCGAGCGGCAGCGGAGGGGCGGCCAGCGCCGCCTCCAGCGAGACCTCGCTGCGGCGCACCAGGGGCGTCTGCTGGAAGAAGAACTCTCGGCCGGGCACCCGCGCCCGCGTGCGCGTGGCAGGCGATTCGCCCAGTTCCCAGCGCACCGGCACTCGCAGGGAGTCGTAGATCCGGGCCTGCTCGTCGAGGGTTCCCGCCCGGTTGGACATGCTCCCCACCAGCCAGGCCAGCCCACTCTGGCGTGGCCCGCGCGCCGCCTCGAGCCACTTCCAATAGGGCACGTTGGCCTCGACCAGCGCGTCTTCCTCCAGCAGCGGCATGCAGGGCGGCAGGCTGGCGCCCATGCGGTCGGTCTCCTCGTACCCTTCCCAGTCGATCTCGAGGGAGGCGGCATGGCGCCTCGCCAGGTGGCTGACCACCGGGTAGCTGAAGATGGCCGAGAACGCCGTCCCGGCGATGCCCGAGATCTCGGGCTCCTCCAGGGCGGAGAGATCCACCCCGGCCTCCCGCAGCCGCGCCACGCGCCCGGCGAAACCCTCCAGGATCCGCTCGGTCCGGCGGACGATTTCGGCGCTGTGCGGGTGAGCGCGCAGGAACAGGAGGGCCTCGTGAAGGCGGGCCAGCGAACCCGCGTCGGGAAACTGGGCCTGTTCCAGCGCAGCCAGCAGTTCCTCGACGCGCGCTCCATCACCCGGGCCGAAGCAGGTCTTCAGTTGCTCCAGTTGCGCCAGCCAGCCTTCCAGCGATTCGGACGGCATCGGAGTATCGAGTCGATCATACTCCGGTTGCGGTGCCGGGCTGAACAACCCGGCCCGCCGCCAGGTAGCCGCAGGCAATCACTGCCAGAAACATGGCCAGCACTTCGCTGTCGCCCAGGTTCAGCTCGAACAGGCCCGCCACCGCCACCGCCAGCACCACGGCCGTGGCGCCGTGCAGAATGAACCTCTCGTCAGCCGGCTCCGCGCCGAGCCGCCGCAGGGCGCGCCGGAAGTCCCACAGCGCCATGGCCAGGAACCACACCAGCATCAGCATGGCGGGGACGCCGCGCTCGGCGGCGTAATGGATATAGATGCTGTGCAGGTGCCCGTACCAGCCTTCCGGGAGCGGTCGAGGGACATCCGGCGGAACGTACTCCAGGAGCCGGCGCTGCACCATTTCGGGGCCCAGCCCCAGCCATGGGTGCGCCTGGATCATGCGCCAGCCAGCGCGCCAGCAAACCACCCGGTGCTGGTTCGAATCGAGCTGCCCGCGGGGCTCGAAGCCCGATACAACCCGCTCGCGCATCCAGGAGGGGCCTGCCCACAGCACTGCCGCCAGCACGACCGGCAGCGCCACCAGCAGCCGGCGCTTCCAGAACCACACCAGGTACAGGGCGGCCGCGGCCGACCCCAGCCAGATGCTCCGGGTGAAGCCCGCCAGCAGCGCCAGACCCAGCAGGCCGGCCGACAGCAGCCCCAGCCAGAGGCGCATCTTCCGGGCCGCCGGCGAGAACAGCAGGAAGGCTGCCAGCATCACCAGCACGATCATCAGCTCCCCGCTGAAGGTCATCCAGTGGCTCATGAAGCCGGTGATCCGCTGGGCGACGTAGTATTCATAGAAGCCGCCTCCCTGCCGGGAGGCCTCGGCCAGCTTGCCGGCAAACTGCGCCAGGCCCCAAGCGGCAGCCAGTCCGCCGACCCCGGCCCAGGTTAGGACCAGCCTCCGCACTTCGACCAGCTCCCGAAAGCCCGAGAAGACCACCAGGAGCGTCAGGTAGACGAAGAACTTGCGGATCTGCGGACGCCCGGCCGCCGCGTCGCCCGAGAGCGCCAG
>CAZIRH010000443.1:0-4134 GCA_964541065.1 uncultured Solibacteraceae bacterium | reverse complement strand
GGCTGAGCCCCCCAACCTTATAGAACAATACGACGCGAAAATGTAGAAACTCCAGCAACAGGCCGGGAGGCCTATTCTACGTGCGCGGCGCTCAAACTGGGGGAGGGCAAGCATAGCGCCCCGAGCTGTTTCCGCTCCTTGGATGTCATTCCCCGCGCCCCCAGCTCTTTTTCTCCCGCCCCCGATCGCCCCGGCGCCTGCGCTAGTATTTCAACGATGGCCACCTGCCAGGCGGAGGACCTCCATGCTGCGGCGCATTAGCATTCGCGGCTACAAGTCCCTGGCCGATATCGGCCTCGAGCTTCAGCCGCTCACCATCCTGTTCGGCCCCAACGCGGCGGGCAAGAGCAACTTCCTGGACGCGCTGCAACTGCTCTCCCGCACCGCCGTCAGCCGCACCCTGAAGGAAGCCTTCGAGCCGCCCTACCGCGGCACGCCGCTGGAGTCCTTCACCTTCCCCCGCGACGGGGTCAAGGGGCTGCTGAAGCAGGAATCGGCCGCCTTCGGCATCGAAGTGGACGTGGAGCTGTCCCCCGCGGTGGTCCGCGGCGTTGACCGCCAGGTGCGCGAGATGAGGCCCGGCCGAAGCGCCGAGGGTGGCGAGGGGCGGCGCGAGCACCGCTTCGTGCGCCACAGGCTCATGCGGTACCGGCTGGAGGTGGAGATCCTGCCGAAGTCGGGGATTCTGCGGGTGGCCAACGAGTACCTGGCGGCGCTCACCTCCAAGGGCGAGCCCACCAGGAGCCCGATGCCGTTCCTGGAGCGCGTGGGCGACAAGCTCCATCTCCGCATGGAGGGCCAGGCTCACCCCACTTACTACGAGCGCTACCTGGACCACACCATCCTGTCCCGGCCGCTTTACCCGCCCCACTATCCGCATCTGGTGGCCATGCGGCAGGAGCTGGCGAGCTGGCTGTTCTTCTACTTCGAGCCGCGGGAGCGCATGCGGGCGGTGACCCCGGTCAAAGAAGTCCAGCACATCGGAGTGATGGGCGAGGACCTGGCGTGCTACCTGAACACGCTGCGCGCGGTGGATGAACGGCAGTTCCGGGAGATCGAGAAAACGCTGCGGAGCATCATCCCCTCGGTGACGGGCATTGATGTGGGGGTCAACAGCCTGGGCGAGGTGGAGCTGAAGCTGCTGGAAGGCGGCATGCCGGTGCCCTCGCGAGTGCTCTCGGAAGGCACCTTGCGAGTGCTGGGGCTGCTGGCGCTGGGCGGGGTGAAGGAGCCGCCGGGGCTGATCGGATTCGAGGAGCCGGAAAACGGCGTGCATCCCGGGCGCATCCGGCGCATTGCCGAGCTGCTGGAGGCGCGCGCCGGTTCAGGCGAGACGCAGCTCATCGTCACCACGCACTCCCCCATCCTGCCCGACATGATCCCGGATCGGTTCCTCTACGTCTGCCGGCGCGCGCAGCGACAGACGCGCATCGAGAGCTTCTCCTCCTCCTGGGGCGCCTTGGGGCGCAAGCCGGATATCGAACGCGCGCTCGACACCGAGGAGGAGACGCTCCCGGTCTCGCAGCGCATCCTGCGCGGCGATTTCGATGAACCCGCGGGCTAGGCCTTCAGCACCCGGTGCACGTCGGGCAACTCGGGCACGCCGGACTGCAACCTCCCACCTCGATCCACAGCGTGTTGCTGGTGGTGGCCTGGTTGACCACCAGGGGCACTCCCGAACCCGCTGGCACATTCGCCGGTACAGTCACATTGAGCTGCCAGAGGCCGATCCAGCCGGGCGCCAGGCCGCTGAAGGTCACCTGGGCGCGGTGGTAGCCGATGACCACATCCGGACGGAGAGGCGTCACCGCCAGCGGTTGTGCGGGAGCCGGCGCGCCGTCCGCGACGGCAGGCGACACGTCGCCCTGCCCGCTGGCGTAGATGACCAGCGGTTGGCCGCAACGCGCCGAGTTGAGTCGCGCGTCCGGCCCCACCGCGGCGAACACGCCGGGCGCCGTGGGAATCACGGTGAGGGAACCGCGGGCCACCGTCTTGCCCGCCACGCGCACCTCGAGCACTGCCTGCCCGGTATCGGCGCGGCTCGAGAGTTGCAGATTGATCTGCGTGGGCGAAACGTACAGCAGCGGAACCGCCGCGCCGCCGATCAGCACTTCGGTCTCGCCGAGCCGCCGGGACAGCGGCACGCTGGAGGCCGCCAGGGTCTCGGAACCGGTGAACTCGCCGAACAAGGCTACCAGCGATCCGGGCGCCACCGGCATGCCCGCACTGAAGCCCGCGGCATTGACCGCCACCACCGGCGCCGCCGGCTCCATCAGCCACACCTCGGTGGTCTGAGGCAGCGTCGAGCGGCCCACCACCACGCTGGCGGGCTTGTAGCGGACCTCCGGGGACGGCTGTATCACCGCGGGGAACGTGGCAAGCTGCGCCGGCCCACCCAGCGCCGTCCGGAAGTGCATCAGGATGGCCACGCGCGGCTTCAACTGGGTGACGAAGGTGGCCGCGCGGGCTGCGTCGATGGTGTAGAACCCGCCTGCCGGGATGAACAGCACGTCCACGTCCCGCAAGGCCGCCGCCTGCGCTTCGCTGAACTGGTCCTCTCCGAAGTCGCCCAGATGGGCGAACCTGACGCCGGCCTGCGTCCAGCGGATGATGGCATTGGCCCCGCGCTGCGTCCCGCCCTGGTTGTCGTGGAAGCTGGGGATCAGCACGAAGGGCAGACCGGCGGCCGTAGTTTCCTGCCGCCCCGTGATGGTCCGCCCGTCAACGAGCGTGAAGGTCCCGCGGATGCCGGCCGTGTAGTTATGGTCGCTGTGGTTATGCGAGACCGTCACCACGTCGGCGGGAACCGTGGGCAACGGGTAGCCGGTGGAGACGCTCGGCGGGTCGGTCACCACGACGGGTGTACCCTCGGTGTTCTGGACCACGAAGCAGGACTGCCCGACCCAGGTGATGCGGACCGTCTGAGCCTGCCCGGCGGAGCACACCGTGAGCGCAAGCAAGACAACAGCCAGAGCTATTCCCATGGTTATCGATCTCCTGGATCCAAGCTTCCAGATCGGGCGAGCGGAAGTCAACAGGGGTGCCGCGGCCCGCTCACGCCGCGGGCTGGAACACTTCCGGCTGCTTGGCCAGTTCCCAGCCCAGGTGGTTGATGTAGAACAGCAGCACCGGCTCGGGATGCTGGACGTGGAACTTCTCCCACACGCGCTGCTGCCAGCCCTCGGTCAGGTAGGGCGCGGCGTCCAGGTTCTTGTCGAAGAACCCGTTCTGGTTGGCGATGCCCAGGAAGTCCAGCACCGCCTGGATCATGTCCAGGTGTGAAACCAACACCGCCTGGGCCAGTTCTTTGGCCAGTTCCTCCTCGCGCTCCGCCAGCCTGGCCCACAGGCGCGGCGCCGCGTTGCGCAGGCTCTCGGTGTTGAGCTTGGGCAGGCGCGCGCGGGTCTTCAGGCCCTCGTAGACCTGATAGGTCTTGAGCCGGCCGAGCGAGATGCGGCGCAGCAGTTGGGCAAACGTCTCCTCTCCCAGCGCCAGAAAAGCCTCGGAAAGCTGCATCATCGCCAGGGTAGCACAGGGCGGCTGCGCCGCAAGGCAAAAGGCAAAAGGCAAACGGCAAAAGGCAAAGAGAGCAGAAGAGGCTGTCCTATGGGAATCTTCGCCGCCCGGCAGGGGTTTTGGATCGGGTAGCACAGGCCCTAAGCTACAATGGCTGTGGGTCCGGACATGGGCAACCTGATTGTGCTCGGAGCGCAGTGGGGCGACGAAGGCAAGGGCAAAGTCGTCGATCTGTTCTCGGAGCACTTCGACATCGTGGCCCGCTACCAGGGCGGGCACAACGCCGGGCATACCGTCCGGATCGGCGAGCGCAGGATCATCCTGAAGCTGGTGCCCACCGGGATTCTGCGGCCCCGCAAACAGGCCGTGATCGGCAACGGGGTGGTGGTCGATCCGGCGGCCCTGCTCCAGGAAATCGAGACGCTGGAGGCCGCCGGCGTAAAGACCGGCGGGCGGCTGTTCATCAGCCACCGCGCCCACGTGGTCCTGCCGTTTCACCGGCTGATGGAGGGCATCTCCGAGGGGCGGCCGGGCCGGGTAGCCATTGGGACGACCTCTCGCGGCATTGGGCCGTGCTACGAGGACAAGGTGGCCCGGCGCGGCATCCGCATGGCGGAT
>CAZIRH010000442.1:0-4145 GCA_964541065.1 uncultured Solibacteraceae bacterium | reverse complement strand
CCTGGGCGGCGACGTCCCCTACCTCCGCGAGTTGCGAGTCTACCGCCCGCCGGTGAGGTAGGGCAAGCCTCCGGGCTTGCCCTGGGGTCAAGACGGGGGCTCGTCCCACCTCCTACCGGTACGCGAACTCCTTCGCCAGCCCGCCCACCATGACCCGGAAGCGACCGGGCTCGGTGATCCAGCGGTTGTCCAGGCCCACGAAGGCCAGGTCCTTGGACCGCAGGGTGAAGGTCAGCTTCTGGCTGGCCCCGGGCGCCAGCTCCACCTTCTGGAAACCTTTCAGCTCCCGCACCGGCGGGATGATGCTGCGGTACAAGTCCGAAACGTAGAGCTGCGCCACCTCCTTGCCCGCCCGCGTGCCGCTGTTCTTGACGACCACGCTGACCGCGAGCTCGCCGTTGGCCGCCAGCGTGTCGCTCGACAGCGCCAGGTCCGAGTACTCAAAGGTGGTGTAGCTGAGCCCGTGGCCGAACTCGAATTCCGGCTGTACCCGGTTGCCCGCGGCGTTCTCGAGCACCTTGTAGTCATAGGTGGTGAGCGCGTTCGGAAAGCGCGGGTAGGTGAAGGGCAACTTGCCGCTGGGGTTCACCTCGCCGAACAGCACATCCGCGACCGCCCGCCCGCCCTCCAGCCCAGGCAAATAGGCCATCACGATGGCGTCGGAGAGCGGCACAATGGCCCGGATGATGCGGGGCCGCCCCTCGGCCAGCACGGTGACGATGGGCTTGCCCGTCTTCGCCAGCGCGCGCACCAGCCCGAGCTGCGCCGCCTCCAGTGTCAGGTCGTCGATGTTGCCCGGCGTCTCGCAATAGGCCTTCTCGCCCAGGCAGGCAATCACCACGTCGGCCTGCGCCGCCGCGGCTACCGCCGCGGGGATATCGATCGGCTTGTCGAAGGTTGTGCCGGGCACATGGACGACATTCTCGCTGCCCGCGATGGCTTCTATGGCCCGCAAGATGGTCAGCTTGTCTTTGGGGTAGAGCTCCTCGCGGTCGCCCTGCCAGGTGATGGTCCAGCCGCCATTGAGCGCCGAGAGCAGGTTCGCGGTGGGGCCGGTCACCAGGATCTTGCGGTTTCGCGCCAGGGGCAGTACGCCGTTGCGGTTCTGGAGCAGGGTGATGGCCTCGCGTGCGGCCCCCAAATTGGCGGCCTCGAACTCCGGCTTGTGGAAGGCGGCCTGGAGCGCGGGATCGGGCCGCGGGTTCTCGAACAGGCCGACACGGAACTTCACGCGCAGAATGCGCCGCACCGCGTCGTCGAGCCGCGAGACAGGCACCGAGCCCTCCTTGACGCACTCCAGCAGCAGGTCGTAGAAGCTGTAGTCCGTGGGCACCATGCTCATGTCCACGCCGGCCATGACCGCCAGGCGCACGGCTTCCTTGGGCGAGTCGGCCACGCGGTCGCGCGTGTGCAGCCGCTTGATGTCCTCCCAATCCGACACCACGAAGCCGTCCAGACCCCACTGGCGTTTGAGCACCTCGGTGAGCAGGTAGTAGTTGGCGTGGCCGGGGATGCCGTTGACCTCGCCCGAGTTCACCATCACCGTCGGCGCGCCCTGGCGAACGCCCGCCTCGAAACCGGGCAGAAAATACTGCTGCATCATGCGCGTGTCGATCCAGGCGGGCGTGCGGTCCTTGCCGCTCTGCGGGTGGCCGTAGCCGGCGTAGTGCTTGAGGCACGCCGCCACTTTGTCGCGCGCGCCGATGTCATCGCCCTGCAAACCCTGGATGTAGGCCTTCCCCATCTCGCTCGCCAGGCAGACGTCCTCGCCGTAGGTCTCCCAGAAGCGCGGCCACAGCGGCTGCCGCCCCATGTCCATCACCGGGTAGAAATTCCACGGGATGCCCGAAGCGCGCACCTGGTAGGCGGTGATCTCGCCCTCCCGCCGCGCCAGCTCCGGGTTCCAGGTGGCGGCCATGGCGAAGGCCTGGGGGAAGAGCGTCGCGCCTACGGTGTAGTTGGCCCCGTGGACGGCGTCGATGCCGTAGATGACCGGGATCTTCAGGCGCGTCATGGCGGCGGCGTCCTGGATCCGGTTGATGATTTCGTGCCAATTCTCGACCGTGTAGGCGCGCCCGGCCACGTTGAGGATCGAGCCGACCTGGTAGCGCAGCACCGCCATGTCCAGCCGGGCCGGGTCGATCTCGGCGCGCGGCGAGTCGCCGGTGCCCCGCTTCAAAACCACGTCAATGGCCACCTGCGTCATCTGCCCGACCTTCTCTTCCACGGTCATCTGAGCGAGCAGCGCCTCGACCTTTGGCGCGACGGCGCCCGCGGGCCGGCGCTGCTGAGCTGAGATTCCGGCCACCACGGTGAGCAACAACATGACCAGCAACTTCCGTGACACGTTCGTAGTCCCTCCTCCCAAGGAGTATACTGCCCTCATGACACGCAGAAATCTTGTGGCTGCTTCGGCAGCGATGAGCCTGGGCCCGGCGGCCGCCGCCCCGGCCAAGAAGTGCCTCATCGAACTGCGCTACATCCGGATGCGCAATGGCCCTGAGAACCAGCGCCAGCGCGCTACCGAGTTCCTCAAGGCCTACCTTCCCGCGGCCAAGCGCGCCGGCATCGGACCGGTCGGCATCTTCTCCGGCGCCATCGCCGAGGGCGGCCCATTCCTGCTGGTGCTGAAGAGCTACCCCGGCTTCGCCGAGATGGAGGCCGCGCTGGCCAAGCTCGAGGCGGATGCGGACTACGGCAAAGCGGTCGCCGCCTGGTACGGCGGCGGCCTGCCCTACGTGCGCCAGGAGGCTTCCCTGCTGCGCGCCTTCGACGCCATGCCTGCGGTCGCCGTGCCGCCCGCCGGAGGTCGCAAGACCTCGCGGCTGTTCGAGCTGCGTGTCTACGAGTCGGCCAACTTCACGACGCTGGCGCGCAAGATCCAGATGTTCGAGCAGGGCGAGATCGACATCTTTCACCGCCTCGGCCTGTTGCCGGTCTTCTTCGGCCAGACCTTGTTCGGGCGCAATCTGCCGAATCTCACCTACCTGGTGGCGCACGACGACTGGGCGGCGCGTGAGCGCAACTGGCAGACCTTCGGCGACGACCCGGAGTGGAAGAAGCTGCGCGCGCAGCCCGCCTACGCCGACCCCGAGCTGGTCTCCAACATCTCGAACGCGCTGCTGAGCCCGCTGCCCTTCTCGGAGATCCGGTAGCGGCCCACCGCCAGGGACAAGATCCTCGCCACAGTGAAGTCCCGGCAACCACTCACGTCAGCACCGGGTATCACGGGCAGGTCGCGCACACGGAACGTGCGATACACCTGCGTCGCCGCCTGGAGGTTGTAGGTGATTCTGCCCGAAGAATCGACCTCGACCATCTGGGCGGTGGCGGACTGGCCCTGGTCACCCAGAATCCACCCTGAGTCGAAACTGTAGTTGCGGTCCTCCAGCGCCTGCGCCGTGCCCAGCGCCAGCGAGTAGGCCCCCAAGTCCGCGTTGAGCACGAACGTGGCCACCCGGTTGGCTTCGTCGAGATGGATCACCTGCCCGCGGCTGTGCGCGTTGGGGTCCGTGACCCGCCGCGTGTTGCCGTTTTCGAAGACCATCAAGGTGGAGTTGTCGTCCGGCAGAAAGCCCGCGTCGTGCTGGTAGGAGAACCACGGATTGGGGTCCGTCGAGATGGTCTGGAAGTCACCGTCTTTGCCTAGCCGCCAGATCACGTCGCCGGAACGCTCGCCGTTGCGGTAGTCGATCTTGGCAGGTTGCTGTCGAGCACCAGGATCATGTCTCCGAGCACGTCCACCGGTCCCGGCCCTTGCACATCAGTGAGGATCCGCTCGGTAGCCGCCAGCGCGAGGATCGTGCCGTCCGGCAGGCGCCGGGCGTCATGGTGGAACGCACTCACCGGCCGCATGCCCAGGTTGACGAGCTGCTCGGCCGCGCGGGCCGCATTGGTTTCGTGGACGGTGTTGCCCACCAAGTCGAATTCACGCAGGATCTGCTGGGAAGAATCAGCGTTCCCGTCCCAGATGATGCCTAAGAACAGGCCGCCGCGCACGCCGGCGCACTGTAGAGGAACACGAGCGGATTCCGCGTCGCGCTAATGACCGGCGCATCGCGGCCGGCGCGCGGCACGATCTCAATGCCGTCGCGTGGGACAGGCACCCAGAGGGTACCCGGCCTGTCGGCTGCCACGGTTCCGAT
>CAZIRH010000441.1:0-4152 GCA_964541065.1 uncultured Solibacteraceae bacterium | reverse complement strand
CCCACCCGCGCCCGGATGGCGCGGGCCTGGGCGTGCGAGCGCCCATCGAAGAACAGGATGGCGCGCCCCAGCGCGGCGCCGTCCGCGGCCATGGCCGTCAGCCCCGGCGTGGTCACGGAGAAGGACACCACGCCCACCGCGCCGAGCTCGTCGCGCAGCTCGGCGCAGCACTCACGGAAGGCCTGCCACCACTTCTCCGGCTCGAGGTCGGCCTTGCCGCGGTCGTAAACGTGCACCTCGTAGCGGCGCGCGGCCTCGCACCGCTTCTCGAGCGCCGGCGAGAACACCCCCATCTTGAAGGCCGTGGTGCCCGCGTCCACAGCCAGGATGTCCCGGCTCAAGGCAGCAGTCCCTCCTGGACCAGGAACCGTTTGAGCTCCTCCTGCCGCTCCGCCGTCAGCGGCAGCAGGGGACGGCGGGGGATGCCGCCGCGAAGCCCCGCCAGGTTCATGGCCGCCTTCACGCCCGCCGGGCCGAACTCTCCAGCGATGGCGTTGTTGATGCGCTTGACGCGCTCCTGCAAGGGCACACCGCGCGCCTCATCCCGCGCCTGGCCGCAGCGGAACAACTCGACGGCCAGGTGCGGAAACAAATTGGCCAGCGACACCGTGCCGCCGATCGAGCCCGCCATCATGGCGGGAAGAAGGAAATTGGCCGAGCCCGCCAGCACGTGAAAGTCATCGCGCTCGCTGGCCAGAAAGCTCTCAATGCCGCTCGCCGCGCTGTCCTTCATGCCCATGATGTTGGGATGTTCGGAAAGGCGCGCCACCAGAGGCGGCGAAAGCGTGATGCTGCAGAACCCCGGAGCGTTGTAGAGCAGGATCGGGATGGGCGAGGCCTCGGCCACGCTCGAGAAGTAGCGGTAGAGGACTTCCTCGGTCATCTGCCGGCGGAAGTAACCCGGCGAGAGCACCAGGCCGAAGTCTGCACCCAGCGCCGCGGCATGCTGGAAGAAACGCTCCGTGTCGCGCTGCGCGTCGTAGGTGGCCCCGGCCATCACCACCTGGCGCGGCGCCTTGTGCCGGACGGTGGTTTCAAGCACCCGCAGCTTCTCGTCCTCGGTGAGGCTCTTGTTCTCGCCGTTCGACCCCAGCGCCAGGTAGCCCAGGATCTCGCTCCGGGCATAGAAGTCGAGGTTGAACTCCAGGGCCTCGTAATCGACTTCTTCGTCCGGGGCAAACGGGGTGGAGATGGGAGCGAAGACTCCCTCCATCTTGCGCCGCAGCTCGACCGTCTCCATCGGAGTCAACCGACCACTGTAGCAAAACAGGGAGAGCTATCTGACGGGCCCGAGGCGGTCCAGGGGCCAGTAGACGAAGACGGCCTTCCCATAGACGCAGGTGCGCGGCAGCAGGCCCCAGTTGCGGCTGTCGTTGGAGGAGTAGCGGCGGTCGCCCAGCACGAAGTAGTGGTCCGGCCCTACGCTTACGGAGGGCATCGAAAAGCTGTCACGGTACTCCGGCGGAATGTAGTCCTCGCGCAACCGCCTGCCGTTGACCACCACCGTGCCGCGGTCAATCTTCACCCGGTCGCCGGGCAACCCGATGACGCGCTTGATGTAGGACTTGTCGCGGTCTTCCGGCAGCCAGAACACTACCAGGTCCCCGCGCTCGATCTCCCCGATGCCGAAGCGGTAGATGAACTTGTTGACGAAGATGCGCTCCTGGTCGGCCAGCGCCGGCATCATGCTGGTGCCCTCGACCTTCACCGGCTGGTAGACGAAGATGATGACGATGGCGGCGATCAGGATGGCCAGCAGCAGATCGCGCAGCCAGTAAAGGACCGTTCCCAAGCCGTAACGATGCGCAGATCTCTCTTCCGCCTCTGGTGGCATCACCCTAGTTGGACGTTGCGACCACACGGTTTGTTTCTCACAGACCCGTGCCCGTCAGCAGGCGGGCCAGCACCGGCAGGGGCACCGCCCCGGTCCTCAGCGCCTGCTCATGGAACTCGGCCAGGCGGAACCCGGCGCCCTTCCAGCGCCGGTAGTGATCGCGCACGCGCACCATGTCCCGCCAGCCCACGTAGTAGGTCGGCAACTGGCAGGAAGAGAGCTTCGCCCGCCGCAGCTTGGCCGTGGCTTCCTCGGTCTCCTGGAAGGTGTCCTGTATCATCAGGTCGAGGGCCTGCTGGTCGGTCATGCCCATGGTGTGCAGGCGGACGTCGAGGACGGCGTTGGCCAGCACGCGCAGCTCGCCCTTGAGGAACGTCAGGCGCAGCTCCACCGAGTGGTCCAGGAAGCCGGCCTCCAGCAGCATTTCGGTGGCGTACTCGGCCCAGCCTTCCACGTACGGGCCGCTGCCGTAAAGCGCCCGGAGCAGGCGGCGCGCCCGCGGTTCGATGCCGTTGGCGTACTCGTATTGCACGTAGTGTCCGGGCATGGCCTCGTGCACGGTCAGCAACTTCAGCTTGTAGAAGTTGTACTCACGGAGCTTCGATTCGGTGCGCTGCTTCGGCCAGTCGTTGGGAATCGGCGTGACCCAGTAGAAGGCGCCCAGTTGCGGCTCCAGCGGCGGCGCCGGCTGAAAGCCGCCCACCGCGTAGATGCCGCGCATGAACTCGGGCGTGGGGATGACGCCGAGGTTGTCGCGCGGCGGCAGCGGCAGCAGTTGCCGGGCGCGAACAAACTCGCGGGCCTCCTCCAGATCCCGCTTGGCGTCGTCCATGTAAGCCTCGGGCGTGGCGTGGCGGTCAGCGATCCTGGCCAGTGTCTCGCCCACCAGCGTGTTGACGTCGGTGTGCTCCGGGTGGCGCGGAAACCACTGGCGGTGCAGCGGCGCGGCCAGCTCGTACATCCGCTGGCGGACGCTCTTCAGATCCGCCTCGGCCCGCGCCAGCACCTGGTCGGGCGTCAGGTCCGTGCCCAACACGTAGCGGAACTTGAGGGCGTACTTCTCCTGGCCCAGCCGCCAGTCGCTCTGGCGCCGGGCCAGGTCGTTCTTGAGCCAGGCGCTGAAGTCGCGCAGCGCGGGCAGCGCAACGCCGGCGGCGCGGTCGTATCCGGCCCGTTGCGCCGCCGGCACCAGCGGGCGAATGATCTGGTCGATCAGCCCGATGTTACCGTCGTTCTCCTCGCGGGCCACCGTGATCCAGATTTCCGGGGAATCGGCGAGGTTCTTCTTCGCCTGCTCGAGAAAGGCCGGCACTTTCTCCAAACGCGCGATGATATGGCGGACGCGGTCGACGAGCGGCGCGTATTCGAGCACCTGGGGATAGAAGAAGGCATTGCCCAGCAGCTCCACGTAGACGGTGGGGTTGTGCCGGTAGCTCTGGATCTGATCCAGTTCGAGCAGTCCCAGTGCGACCTGAGCGTCCAGAATGTCGTAGTCGGCCCGCTCCTCCGGCGTCAGCCGCCCGGGGTCCAGTTTCGCCAGGCGCTCCTTGAAGCCGCGGTAGAAGGCGCGCTGGGCCTCGAGCGCCGCGGGGCTCAGGTCGTCGAGCATCTCGTCGAGCCGGAGTCCCTCGTGCTCGTGGTAGCCGGCGCCGGTGGCGCCCACGGGCGAGAACTTGAGCGAGGAGTAAACGAACTGCTCCACGAGTGGCAAAAGACTCTGTGAATTCCGGGAAGTGCATCCAGACATGGCTAAGGCGAGCGGAACCACCCAAAAGGACTTGCGCATCTCTTTGATCGTAGCGCAGCCAGCAGGCTGCTTCCCGCGCCGCCGAAGAAGACTCTTCATGGTGGTGCCCGATGCCTCCCAGGATGTGCGCTTCCATGACAACCCGCTGGTGATCGGCTCCCCCGGGATACGCTTCTATGCCGGAGCGCAACTGAAGACCCCCGATGGCTACAACCTGGGAACCCTGTGCATGGCGGACACCGAGCCGCGGGCCCGCTTCCCCGGGCAGCACAGCTCGTGGCTGGCGGCCCTGGCCGCTACCGTCATGGACGAACTGGGCCTGGCTCCGGCGCTGCGCTCCTACGTGGACGGTTTCAGCGAGCGCACGGGCATCCGCACCAGCCTCGATCTACCGCCGGAGCTGGGCCGGCTGCCGCGGGAAGTCGAGACCACGCTGTTTCGCATCGTCCAGGAAGGCCTGGCCAATATCCACCGCCACTCCGGAAGCCCCACCGCCTCGATCCGCGTCCGGCGGCCACGACAACAAACCCCTCCCCCCGCCCCTTGACCAGCTCCAGGAACGCCCGGGCGG
>CAZIRH010000440.1:0-4159 GCA_964541065.1 uncultured Solibacteraceae bacterium | reverse complement strand
GTCACCGTGCTGGACGATTGCTACAACTCCAACCCGGAGGCCGCGCGCGCCATGCTGGAAGCGCTGCGGGCCACGCCGGCGCGGCGGCGGGTGGCCGTGCTGGGGGAGATGCTGGAGCTGGGTGAGCACTGCGAGGCCTTGCACCGCCAGCTCGGCCGGGAGCTGGTCGCGGGCGGCGTCGATGCGCTGGTGAGTGTCCGTGGCGCGGCCCGTTTCATCGCCGAAGAGGCCCTCCGAAGCGGGCTTCCGGCCGGCGCCGTGTTCAGCTTCGAGGATCCGGCGGAGGCGGGCGCGTTTCTGCGCGGCCTGGTCCAGCCGGGAGACGCGGTTCTGTTCAAAGGCTCGCGCGGGGTAGCGCTCGAGCGGGCCCTGGAAAGGTTCCTGGAATAACGCCGCCATGCTCTACTGGCTGCTGTACGAACAGTTGTATCCCTTCTTCAGTCCGCTGCGCGTATTCCGATACGTGACGTTCCGCACCGCCTTCGCCGGGCTGACCGCGCTGCTGCTGTGCCTGGTGCTGGGGTCCTGGCTGATCGCCAGGCTGCGGCAGTGGGGGGCGGTCCAGCCGTCCCGCGGCGCCGGCCCGCGTCACGACCTGAAGGCCGGCACGCCTACCATGGGGGGACTGCTGATTGTCATTTCGGTCGTGGTTCCCACGCTGCTGTGGACCAATCTGCGCAACCCCTACGTGTGGATGGCGCTGCTCGGAATGTTGAGCTTTGCGGCCATCGGCTTCTGGGACGACTACCTCAAGGTGATCCATCAGCATCACCAGGGCCTGCCGGGGCGCTGGAAATTCCTGTTGCAGTGCCTGGTGGCCGTGCTGCTGGGGGTCTGCCTGCTGGCGCTACGCGCGGCCGGCATCTACTCGACCAACATCAACGTGCCGTTCTTCAAGGGGTTCACGCCGGACCTGCTGATTCAAGCCTTCATGGCGAACCCCTTCACCTACCCGTTCGCCTTCATTCTCTTCTTCGCCTTTCTGATTCTGGTGCTGGTGGGCTCGACCAACGCCGTGAACCTGACCGACGGGCTGGACGGGCTGGCCATCGGGTTGATGATCGTCGCCTCGGGCGCCATGACGGTGCTCACTTACACCAGCGGCCACGCCGTGTTTGGCAGCTACCTGGACTTGGTGCGGCTGCCCGGAGCGGCCGAGCTGACCATCTTCTGCGGCGCCCTGACCGGGGCCGCGCTCGGTTTCCTGTGGTTCAACTCGCACCCGGCCGAGGTGTTCATGGGGGACGTGGGTTCGCTGGCGCTGGGCGGCAGCATGGGCGTGGTGGCGGTGCTGGTCAAACAGGAAATCCTGCTGCTGTTCATCGGCGGCGTGTACGTGCTGGAAGCCCTCTCGGTGATCTTGCAGGTGGGCAGCTTCAAGCTGCGCGGGAAGCGCATCTTCCTGATGACGCCGCTGCATCACCACTTCGAGGGGTTGAACTGGCCGGAGTCGAAGATCATCGTGCGCTTCTGGATCACCGGGCTGGTGATGGCCTTGTTCGCGCTGACCACGCTGAAGCTGAGGTGAGGATCTTGGAGCTGGCGGGCAAAGAGGTTCTGGTGGTGGGGCTGGCCCGATCCGGGCTGGCGGCCGCGGAGCTGCTGGCCGAGCAGGGGGCCGTGGTGCGCGCCACCGACGTGAAGTCCCTGGCGGAGCTGCCCGAGGCCGCGGCGGTGCTGGCACGCTGGGGCGTCGAGTTCCAGCTCCAGTCCCCGCAGGTGTTTCGGGCGGCGACGCTGATCGTGATCTCCCCGGGCGTGCCCGCCGATCTGGAGCCGCTCCTCGAGGCCCGCCGGCGCGGCGTGCCGGTGATCGGCGACGTCGAGCTGGCCGGGCACTTCCTGCGGGGTAAGACCATCGGCATCACCGGCTCGAACGGCAAGACCACCACCACGGCGCTGGTGGGGCACATCTTGCGGGCCGCCGGAATTGCGGCGCAGGTGGGCGGCAACATCGGGCAGGCGGTCTGCGGCCTGGTGGCGGCGTCGCGGCCGGACCGGTGGAACGTGCTCGAACTGTCCAGCTTCCAGTTGGAGACCATCGGCAGTTTCCGGGCCGCCATCGGCGTCGCGCTGAACCTCACGCCGGATCACCTGGACCGGCACCACGATTTCTCGAGCTACGCGGCGGCCAAAGCGCGCCTGTTCGAGACGCAGACGGCGGAGGACTACGCGGTGCTCAATGCGGCGGACGCCGCTTGCGCCGCCTTCAGCCGTCTCACGCGCGGGCGCACGCTGTGGTTCAGCGTGGAAGGCGCCGTAGCGCCGGGGCTTTACCTGGAGGGCGGGAGGCTGTGCTGGGAGGGCCGGCCGTTCATGGAGGTGCGCCAGATCCCCTTGCGCGGGCGTCACAACATCGAAAACACGCTGGCGGCGGCGGGTGCGGCGCATCTCGCCGGCGCCTCGCTGGAGGCCATTGCCGCGGCCGTGCGCAGCTTCCCGGGCGTCGAGCACCGCCTCGAGTTCGTAGCCCAGGTGGGCGGCGTGGACTTCTACAACGACTCGAAGGCCACCAACGTGGACGCCACACGGAAGGCCCTGGACGCCTTCCCGGGCGGCCTGTGGGTGATCCTGGGCGGCAAGGACAAGGGCGCGCCCTACGCGCCGCTCCTCGAGCCGCTGCGGGAGAAAGCGCGCGCCGCGCTGCTCATCGGCGCGGCCGCGCCGCTGATCGCCGCCCAGTTGCGCGGCGCCGTGCCGCTCATCGCTTGCGGCGTGCTGGAGGAGGCCGTGCGCGCCGCTTACCGCCAGGCCGCTCCGGGCGACACCGTGCTGCTGGCGCCCGCCTGCGCCAGCTTCGATCAGTTTGAGAACTTCGAGCAGCGGGGCCGACGCTTCAAGGAATTGGTGGCGGAACTGGAGGTGAAGGGCTAACATGCAGCACGTCAAGAACGACTGGCTTCTGTTCTGGACCACCGTGGGCCTGACCTCGTTCGGGCTGGTGATGGTCCACAGCGCCTCCGCCTATGCCGGCAAGCGCCAGTACGGCTTTGAGGGCTTCTTCACGATCCGCCAGCTCCTGTGGGCGGCGTTGGGCTTTTTGCTGATGATGCTGCTCAAGCGGACCAACTACCGGAAGCTGAACACCGCCGCGTGGGCGTTCGGATCCGTGGGCGTGGTGGTGATGCTGCTGCTGGCGGTCATCGCACTGGGCGGGCGGGCGCAGCGGTTCCTGCGGTGGGGCCTGGTAGGGATGCAGCCCTCCGAGCTGGCCAAGCCCGCGCTGATCCTGTTCCTGGCCTTCTTCGTCTCGCGGCGCGCTCAGGCCATCAACGACCGCCACACGCTGTTGCCCGCCTCGCTAACGGTGGGCCTGCTGGCCGTGGCGGTGGTGGTGGCGGACCTGGGCACGGCGGTCGTTCTGGTGGCTGCCGCGACGGTGGTGTTTTTCCTCGCGGGTCTCAGGTGGCGCTACCTGGGTATGGTCCTGGCGGCGGGGCTGCTGGCCGCCATCGTGGCCATCGCCGTCAAGCCCTACCGCCTGGGCCGGATCATCGCCTTCTTCGATCCGAAATACGAGATCCTGGAAAAGTTCGAGTTGGGGCGCAAGGTGAAGGCATACCTGGGACTTTCCGCGCACACGCGCGATCCGGACTACCACCTGCGGCAGTCCAAGCTGGCGGTCGGCAGCGGCGGCCTGACGGGACAGGGCCTCACCCAGAGCAAGCAGAAGCTGGGCTACTTGCCCGAGGCGCACAACGACTTCATCTTCGCCATTGTGGGCGAGGAACTGGGGTTGGCGGGCTCGGTCGTGCTGCTGCTGGCCTTTCTGGTGATTTTGTGGCGCGGGTTCAAGCTGGCCCGCATTCAGGATGAGTTCGGGCGCTACCTGGCCATCGGAGTCACCGCTATGATTGTGGTGCAGGCCCTGATGAACATGACGGTGGTGCTGGGGCTGGCCCCCACCAAGGGTATTCCGCTTCCGATGATCAGCTATGGTGGCAGCTCCCTGCTGAGCACGCTGGTATCGCTGGGCCTGATGATGAGCGTGAGTGAACAGGCCGGATGACGGACGCAGATCGGCCAACCCGGGTGCTTGTGATGGCCGGCGGCGGTACGGCCGGGCACGTGATCCCGGCCCTGGCCGTGGCGCGGGAACTGAGCCGGCGCGGGCACCGGCCTCTCTTTGTGGGCACCCACGCCGGCCTCGAGGCCCGGC
>CAZIRH010000439.1:0-4169 GCA_964541065.1 uncultured Solibacteraceae bacterium | reverse complement strand
TCACCATCATGGGCCACGTGGATCACGGCAAGACTTCCCTGTTGGACGCCATCCGCCTGAGCAACCTCACCGAGAAGGAGGCCGGCGGGATCACCCAGCACATCGGGGCTTACGCCGTCCAGGTGGACGGCCGCCGGATCGTCTTCATCGACACCCCCGGCCACGAAGCCTTCACGCGGATGCGGGCGCGCGGCGCCAAGGTCACCGACATCGTGATCCTGGTGGTGGCCGCCGACGACGGTGTCATGCCGCAGACCATCGAGGCCATCGACCACGCCCGCGCCGCCGGCGTGCCCATCGTGGTGGCCATCAACAAGATCGACAAGCCCGAGGCCCAGCCCGAGCGCGTCAAGCAGCAGTTGGCCGACCGCGGCTTGCTCGCCGAGGAGTGGGGCGGCGACACCGTCACCGTGCCCGTCTCGGCGCGCACCCGCCAGAATCTGGACCTGCTGCTGGAGATGATCCTGCTGGTGGCCGACATGCTCGAACTCAAGGCCAGCCCCCAGCGCACCGCCGTGGCCACGGTGCTGGAAGCCAAGCTCGATCGCGGCCGGGGCCCTGTGGCCACCGTGCTGGTGCGCAACGGCACGCTCCACGTCGGCGATTACTTCATCTCCGGCTCGGTCTTCGGCAAGGTTCGCGCCATGTTCGACGACCTGGGCCAGTCCGTGCGCGAGGCCGAACCGGCCTCCCCCGTCGAGGTCATCGGCCTGGACTCGCTGCCCGACGTCGGCGACAACTTCCAAGTCGTCACCGACACAGCCAAGGCCAAGCAGATCGTCATCTACCGCGAGGTCAAGGCCCGCGAGCAGGCCATGGCCCGCTCCAGCCGCGTCACCCTCGACCAGCTTCACCTGCAAATCAGGGCCGGCGACATCAAGGAGCTGCCCGTCATCCTCAAGGCCGACGTGGGCGGCAGCACCGAAGTCCTCGCCGAAGCGCTCCAGAAGCTCTCCACTGACAAGGTCAAGATCCAGGTCATTCACAGCGGCGTCGGCGCCATCACCGAAACCGACGTGCTGCTGGCCTCGGCCTCCAACGCCATCATCATCGGGTTCAACGTGCGCCCCGAGCGCAACGCCGCCCAAGTGGCCGAGCAGGAGAAGGTGGATGTCCGCCTGCACACCATCATTTACGAGCTGACCGACGAGATTAAGCGCGCCATGGCCGGCCTGCTCGAGCCGGTCTACAAGGAGGTGTACCTGGGTCGCGCCGAGGTCCGCGACACCTTCCGCATCAGCAAGGTCGGCACTGTGGCGGGCTGCCTGGTGGCCGACGGCACGCTCCAGCGCGACAGCCAGGTGCGCGTCCTGCGCGACAGCGTGGTGGTCTACACCGGCAAGATGGCTTCGCTCAAGCGCTTCAAGGACGACGCCAGCGAGGTCCGCAACGGGCTGGAGTGCGGCGTGGCCATCGAGAACTTCAACGACGTCAAGCCCGGCGACGTGATCGAAGCGTTCGTCACCGAACGCGTAGCGGCGGAGGTACTGGTCTGACCCGCGCTCGACCATGCCCTGCATCGGCGTATTGACGCTCCAGCTTCGACTGGAGGACGCCCATTCGCTCAAGGACAAGCGCCACGTCCTCCAGGGCCTCAAGGAGCGCCTGCGCCGCAAGTTCAACGTGGCGGTGGCCGAAATCGACTGCCAGGAACTGTGGCAGCGAGCCGTCGTCGCCGCGGTCACCGTTTCCGGTGATCGCGCCCATGCCGCCCAGGTCTTGGAGGCGGTCGAGAAGCAGGCCGCGGCACTGCTCGGAGCGGAGCTGGCGGGCGCCGAGATCGAGTGGGTGGAGTAGGGAAATGGATGCCCGGCGTTCGCAGCGCGTCTCGGAAGCGCTGCGCCAGGAAGTGGCAGAGATTGTGGGATACGAGCTTTCCGACCCGCGCCTGGCCGTGGTGACCGTCACCGAGGTGCATGTCACGCCGGACCTGCGCACCGCCCAGATCCGCGTCCTCTGCGAGGAGCCCGCGCGCGAGGCCGAGGCGCTGCGGGCCCTGGAGGGCGCCCGGCATTTCATCCGCCGCCAGCTCGCCGCCCGCCTCCGCCTGTGGCGCCTGCCCGAGCTGCACTTCGAGCCCGACCGCTCCTCGCAGGCCGCCGGGCGCATCGAACAGTTGCTGGCCCGCTTGGCCAAGCGCCGCCCGCAGACCCCCGACAGCTCCGGAGGACCGGCGTGATCCTCTCTGCTCTGGCCGCGGTGTTGCTCCTGTTCCAGGCTCCCCAGCCTGCCGAGCTCCTGCGGCTCGAGGCCAGCGTGGATGCCATGGGCACCACCTACTCCCTGGTCCTCTATGGCGACAACCGCGACCGCATGGAGCTGGCCGCCGAGGCCGCCTTCGAGGAGGTCCGCCGCCTCGACCGCATGCTCTCGAACTACCGCCCGGATAGCGAACTGACCGAGGTCAACCGCTTCGCTGCCCAGCGCCCCGTCAAGCTCACCCCGGAGCTGTTCCAGTTGCTCTCGGCGTGCCTGGATTACAGCCGCGCCAGCGACGGCGCCTTCGACATCACCGTGGGGCCCTTGATGAGGGTCTGGGGCTTCTACAAAGGCAGCGGCCGCCTGCCCGGGAAGTCCGAGGTGGCCGCGGCCCTCGAGAAGGTCGGCTACCGCCACCTCCGTCTCGAGCCCGAATCCCGTACCGTCCGCTTCGCCCGCCCCGGCCTCGAGCTCGACCTGGGCGGCATCGGCAAGGGCTACGCCGTGGACCGCATGGTCGAGACGCTCGAAGAGAACGGCATCACTTCGGCCCTCGTCTCGGCCGGTGGCAGCAGCATTTATGGACTCGGTTCTCCCGGCGCCGAGCCCGAGGGCTGGCCGGTGAAGATCCGGGATCCCAAGAACCAAACCAGGATCGTCGAAGAACTACGTCTGAAGAACCTCTCGCTATCCACCTCGGGGGGTTATGAGAAGTTCTTCGTGGCCGGGGGCAAGACCCACAGCCACATCATGGACCCGCGCACCGGCTACCCGGCCCAGGGCATGCTGGCCGTGTCCGTGGTGGCGGCCAAAACCATCGACAGCGAGGCCTGGACCAAGCCTTTCTTCCTCCTGCCCGAAGGCCGGCGGCCCAGGCCCGCACACTTGCGTGTATTCGTCTGCGAGGACAAAGCGGGGACACCATGCGCGTGGCTCCAATGAGCAGCCGTTTTCTGGACGCCTGCCGGCGCCGGCCCACGGACTTCCGGCCCGTGTGGTTCATGCGTCAGGCGGGCAGGTATCTGCGGGAGTACCGGGAGATCCGTGCCCGGCACGGCATTCTCGAGATCTGCAAGCGGCCGGACCTGGCTGCGGCCGTCACCTTGCAGCCCGTCGAGATCCTGGACGTGGACGCCGCCATCATCTTCGCCGATCTCCTGTTGCCGGTCGAGCCTATGGGGTTGAAGCTGAAGTTCGTCGCCGGCGCAGGCCCGCTGATCGGCAACCCGGTGCGCACCACCGAGGACATCGACGCCCTCTCCATCTCCTCGACCGACGACCTGGGCTACGTGGGCGAGGCCATCCAGCTCGTGGTCAAGGCCCTCGCGGGCCGCGTGCCCGTCATCGGCTTCGTCGGCGCCCCCTTCACCATGGCCAGCTACATCCTCGAAGGCGGGCCCTCGCGCACCTTCCTGCGCACCAAGCAGATGATGTATGCCAACGAGAGCCTCTGGCGCCGCCTCATGGGCAAGCTGGTGGACGTGCTCGGCCCCTTCGCCCTGCTGCAAGTCGCCGCCGGCGCCCGCGCCATTCAGGTCTTCGACAGTTGGATCGGCGCGCTCGGCCCCGATGACTACGTCCGCTTCGTCGCGCCCTACTCGCGCGCTCTCATCGAGCGCGTGCGTTCCACCGGCGTACCCGTGATCCACTTCGGCACCGGCGCCGGCGGCTTCTTTCGCGAGCTTCACGCCGCTGGCGGCGACGTGCTGGGCATCGACTGGCGCGTCAACATCGACCAGGCCTGGATGGACATCAGCTACCGCTCCGCCATCCAGGGCAACCTCGATCCCGCGGCCTTGTTGGCCCCCCTGCCCGAACTCAGGATGCGCGTCCACGAGTTGCTGAAGCGCACCGGCACCCGCCCCGGCCACATCTTCAACCTGGGCCACGGCATCCTGCCCGAGACCCCGGTCGAGCATGTCCGGGCGGTGGTGGGCTACGTCCGCGAGTTTCGCCTGTAAGGCAGGCGG
>CAZIRH010000438.1:0-4176 GCA_964541065.1 uncultured Solibacteraceae bacterium | reverse complement strand
GGATCCGGCGGCGCCGGAGGCGGAACTCGAGCAGGCCGCGGCGCGCGCCGCGGAGTGCGATGTCACGGTGGTGGCCGCGTTCGTCTCCGCGGCCGCCTACCGCGGCAACGTGGCGCTGGCCGGCGGCTATCCGCGGCTGATGGAGAAGCTGCTCGCCGGCGACAAGCCAGTGGCGCTCGTGGCGCTGGGAAATCCCTACCTGCTGCGCTCCTTCCCCGGCGTGAGCGCCTATCTGGCCACCTACTCGACCGCGCCGCCCGCGGAGGCCGCCGCGGTCAGGGCGTTGTTCGGAGAAATCCCCATCCAGGGCCGCCTGCCGGTGACCATCCCCGGCCTGGCGGAGCGCGGCGCGGGGATTCAGGTTTCGCGCTAAGCCCGCAAAGGGCCGCAAAGATCTCCCCGCGGGCCCTCCTTGCGTTTCTTGGCGCGCTTGGCGCGAAATCCCATATCATCTGGTAGAGGAGCGTACGCATGCTGGAAATCACCTGGCTTGGACACGGCACGTTTCAATTGTGCTTGGAGACGGGCGAGGTCCTGGTGCTGGACCCGTGGATTGACGGCAACCCGGCCTACCCCCAGGGCCACAGCTTCTCGCGCGTGGATGCGCTGCTCGTCACCCACGGCCACTTCGATCACATTCACGACGCCGTCACCCTGGCCAAGAAGTTCTCACCGCCGGTGGTGGCGATCTTCGAGACCTGCCTGTGGCTGGGTTCGAAGGGCGTCCAAAACCTGTGCGGGATGAATAAGGGCGGCTCGCAGAAGGTGGCCTCCGTGACGGTGACCATGACGCACGCCGTGCACAGTTGCGGCATCCAGGACGGCGACCAAGTCATCTACGGCGGCGAGGCCTGCGGTTACGTGCTCGGCCTGCCGGACGGAAGGGCGGTGTACTTCGCCGGGGACACCAACGTCTTCTCCGACATGGCGCTGATTGCCGAGCTCTACCGGCCCGAGCTGGCCCTGCTACCCATCGGCGATCTGTACACCATGAGCCCGCGCGAGGCGGCCCTGGCCTGCCGCCTATTGAAGCCGCGGAAGGTCATCCCCATGCACTTCGGGACGTTCCCGCCGCTGGTCGGGCGGCCGGAAGAGCTCGCCCGCCTGATCCGCGACCTGCCCGGCACAGAGGTCTGGGCGCTCGAGCCGGGACGGCCGGTCACGTGGTAGGCGCCGCCCACCTGGAAACTTAACTCGTGCCCCAGCTTGGCGGGCGGGAAGCCGTCGAACCAAGTGGCCGGCGCGCTGCTGTGGGCGGCGATGTTCATGATCTTGAGTCGCCGTTGCCGATGCGCCCCGCTGGATCCCCTGATCGATCATACTTGTTGAGGTGAGGTTCTGGCACCGGACCACCCTCTCCTCGCAGCGCACTACCTCCAGCAGATCGCTGTCGGGGCTGCCGGCCAGGCCCTCCGCCACTACGGTTTCCGCTTGGTGGCCAGCGGCGCCCAGATCGGAAGCCAGTTCCCCCGGAAGGTTTTCGTCGAGCTTGAATCTCATCCGGCTCGGAGCGGCAGCAGGCTCTCTTCGTGGGCCAGCTCGGCTGCGTAAGCCAGCGCCGCGTCGATGTGGCGAGGTTGAAGCGAGGGATAGCTGTGAAGGATTTCCTCCCGACTGGCGCCCTCAGCGAGGCTGTCGAGGATGACGGTGACGAGGACCCGTGTTCCTCTGGCACAGAGCTGTCCGCCGCAGGTGTTTTGGCTGCTTGCCAGGTACTCCCGCCACTTCACCATGTCCGTCTCTCCTGAGTGTCGCATGAGGCCCGCGACGCTGTCCACGGGCACGCGGCACCGAGCTGTGGGCGCTGGAACCCGGACGGCCAGTTACGTGGTAGGGGTGGCCGCCCCCGTGGAGGCTCAGGCTCTCCACCGGCACACCCAGCCACCGACCCTATTTCTTGCCCGCAGGCTCGGCGTGGCGCACCCGGGGAAGCAACGGGCCCAGGATCGGATCGGCCTTCACCGCTTCCCACTGAACGCGCCGAGCCTCCTCATCTCCCAGGCGCGCCCGCTCATCCAGCAATTGCCGTTGAATCCTCGCCTTCATCTCGACGCAGTCGAACTTCTTCGGCTTCTTCAATCCTCCACCACCTCCCGAGGCGAGTAGATGCGAACACTCACCTCCTTGAAGAAGGCACTGCTTACGTCCGCGAACTCCTCGTCGAAGCACCCGCCAAACACGGAGGTGTCGGCGTACACGCGCAACCGCCTCATCAACTCAATTGTAGTGCCTCACGTTGTCGCCCGGAGCGTGAACGTCACTTGGTAGCGGCGGCTTCCTGCGCGTCCACCACGGCGATGGCGGCGATGTTGACGATGTCGTTGACCTCGGCGCCGCGCTGGAGGACGTGCACCGGCCGGGGCACGCCGGTGAGGATGGGGCCGATGACCTCGGCCTCGCCGATGCGCGCCAGCAGCTTGTAAGCGATGTTGGCGGACTCCAGGTTGGGGAACACCAGCACGTTGGCCCCGCCCTTGAGCGTCGAGAACGGGTAGTCCTCGGCGAGGATCTCCGGCACCACCGCGGTGTCGGCCTGCATCTCGCCGTCCACCATCAAGTCAGGCTCGCGTTTGCGGATGATTTCGACGGCGCGACGCACCTTGTCCGACAGCGGATGGCGCGTCGAGCCGAAGTTGGAGAACGACAGCAGGGCCACGCGCGGCTCGACGTTGAATCGCCGCGCCATCTGCGCCGCGCCGATGGCGATCTCGGCCAGGTCCTCGGGCGCCGGCTCGATATTGACCGTGCAATCGGCCAGGAAGTAGACGTCGCCCTGGGCGGTGATCAGCATGTAGACGCCGGAAACCTGGTGGCCCGCCTCGCGCGGCGACATCACCTGGAGCGCGGGCCGGATGGTGTCCGGGTAGTGCTGGGTGAGCCCGCCGATGAGGGCGTCGGCGTCGCCCGCCTGCACCATCATGGAGGCGAAGATGTTGCGGTTGAGCATCCACTCGCGCGCCTCCCGCAGGGTGACGCCCTTGCGCTGGCGCAGCCCGTAGAGTTCCGCCGCGTAACGCTCGAACTGGGGCGACTTGCCGGGGTCGATGGCCTCCGCCGCGGCCACGTTCAGATGCAGTTCCTCGGCGCGGGCGCGGATCTTCTCGGGATCGCCCAGCAGGATGGGCTGCGCAATGTGCTCTTCCAGCAGAATGTGCGAGGCGCGCAGGATCTTGTTCTCCTCGCCCTCGGCGAACACCACGCGCATGGGCTTCCGCCGGGCCTTGTGAATCATCACCCGCATGACCTCGCGGGCCTTGCCCAGCCGCCGCTCGAGCTGCTCCTTGTACTCCTCGATAGCCACGGGCTGCTGGGCCACGCCGGTCTCCATGGCGGCCTGGGCCACGGCCGAAGCCTCCCAGATCAGCACGCGAGGGTCGAACGGCTTGGGGATGATGTACTGGCGCCCGAACTCCATGCTCTCGACGCCGTAGGCGCTGCGCACCGAGTCCGGCACGTCCTCCTTGGCCAGCGCGGCCAGGGCGCGCGTGGCCGCCAGCTTCATGTCGTCGTTGATGGCGGTGGCGCGCACGTCCAGCGCTCCGCGGAAGATGAAGGGGAAGCCCAGGACGTTGTTCACCTGGTTGGGGAAGTCCGAGCGGCCCGTGCACATGATGACGTCGGAGCGCGCGCTCACCGCCACGTCGTAGGGGATCTCCGGATCCGGGTTGGCCATGGCGAACACCACCGGGTTGGCGGCCATCGCGCGCAGCATCTCGGGCGTGACGCAGTCGGCCGCCGAAAGGCCGACGAAAACGTCGGCGCCCTTCAGCGCATCGGCCAGCGTGCGCGCATGGGTCTCCCGCGCGAAGCGCTGTTTGTACTGGTTCATGCCCTCGGTGCGCCCCTGGTAGAGGACGCCCTTCGAGTCGCACATCAGGATGTTCTCCCGGCGCACCCCCAGCCGCATGTAGTGCTCGGCGCAGGCGATCGAGGCCGCTCCCGCACCGTTGAAGACCAGCCGGATTTCCTCCGGGCGCTTGCCTACCAGCTCGAGCGCGTTCAGCAGCGCCGCGCCCGAGATAATGGCCGTGCCGTGCTGATCGTCGTGGAACACGGGGATCTTCATGGTGCGCTTCAGCTCTTCCTCGATCTCGAAGCACTCCGGGGCCTTGATGTCCTCGAGGTTGATGCCGCCGAAGGTGGGCTCCAGCAACTGGCAGGCGCGGATGACTTCCT
>CAZIRH010000437.1:0-4182 GCA_964541065.1 uncultured Solibacteraceae bacterium | reverse complement strand
GCCGGGCGGCCCGCGAGTTCATCGGGCAGCATCAGCCGGAGTACTTCTTCTGCGGGCACATCCACGAAGCCGAGGGGGCCAGCGCCATCCTGGGCCGCACGCGCGGCTTCAACACCGGCGAGCGCGGGTATTGGCTGGAGTTGTAGGCGGCGATTGGCCCGGAGCTGGCGCCGGGATGCCATGGTGGTACCCGCTTGAGGATAGCGGCGCCCGCTCTATGCAGGTCGGCCCAAACACATAGTCAGGCAGTCAGCGGCGGTACACTTGTAGGGAGCCCGCTCTACTGAGGGTCCGTGGGTATCGGTTCTTCTTTGGTGGAAAAGGCTGAAACACTGGCGGTAGACGTGTCGTGTTCGAGCGACGCGCTGTCCGTGACGTTGTCGGACGGGCGGGTAGTCTCGGTGCCCCTGGTGTGGTTTCCGAGGCTGGCGGACGCGTCAGCCCGAGAGCAGTCCGATTGGGAACTCATAGGGGGCGGCATCGGAATTCATTGGGAGGGAATCGACGAAGACATCTCCGTGGCGAGCCTCCTCCGGCCCGAGAACTTCATGAGGCTGCCCAACGAGGCGCTCCAACCGACGAGCCGCGCCGGGCGCCTCAGGGTGAGGTCGGGCCGACAGCGCGCGCCTCGCGGCTGAGCGCCAGGGTCGTCAGACCGCCGAGGAGGACCATTCATGCTGCCTTTGGCCTACTGCGGGCTGGTTTGCGAGACCTGTCCCATTCATCTCCTGGGGCAAGAGCCAGACCCGGAGAAGCGGGAGGCCATCCGGGCCGAGGTCATTCGCGTGTCCCGAGAGCACTATGGCATCGAACTGCTGCCCGCGGACGTCAACGACTGTGATGGCTGCCGCGCCGACACAGGCCGGCTCTTTTCGGGCTGCCGCAACTGCGCCATCCGGCCCTGCGCCGCCGCCAGGGGTATCGAGAACTGCGCGCACTGCGCCGAGTATCCCTGCCAAGACCTGGAGCGCTCCTTCGCCATGGAGCCGGCCGCCCGCGAGCGGCTGGAGCGAGTGCGGATCGGCCTGGGGTCGAGTTCCGCAAACCGTAAGCATTGAAACCGGCGCAGCAGAGGACTTGGCCCCCCGTGGGACAGGCGGTTCCGCCTGTCGCCAGTAGCTTCCCAGTTGCTTTTGCCACAGGCTGCCGGCTGTGCCATAATGCGACCTTGTGAAACACCGCCACCGCGTCCTGGGTCTGCTGTGTCTGCTGTCGATCATCACGTACATCGACCGCGTGTGCATCTCGGTGGCCGGCCCGCAGATGCAGAAGGACCTGGACATCTCACCGGAGAAGTGGGGCTGGGTGGTGGGGGTGTTCGCCATCTCTTACGCGGCCTTCGAGATACCCAGTGGCGCCATGGGCGACCGCATCGGGGCGCGCAAGGTGCTCACGCGCATCGTCGTCTGGTGGAGCGCGTTCACGAGCCTCACCGGGGCGGTCTCCAGTTACTTCCTGCTGCTCGCGACGCGCTTCATGTTCGGGGCCGGCGAGGCGGGCGCTTACCCGAACAGCTCCTCGAGCATCTCCCGCTGGCTGCCGATGGCCGAGCGCGCCCGGGCGCAAGGGCTGGTCTGGATGGCCAGCCGCGTGGGCGGCGCACTCTCGCCGCTGCTGGTCATTCCCATCCAGATGCGCTGGGGCTGGCGGGCGTCCTTTTACACCTTTGGGGTGCTGGGCCTGATCTGGGCCGCCGTCTGGTTCTGGTGGTACCGCGACACGCCGCGTGAGAAACGCGGAGTGCCGGAAAACGAGATTCAGGAGATCGAGCAAGGGCAGGGCGCGGCGGGACGTGTCCGCCACTCGTTGCCCTGGCGCGCGACCCTGCGGCAAGGGAACTTCTGGGCCATCCTGGTGATGTATCACACGTACTGCTGGGGGTCCTACTTCTTCCTGTCCTGGCTGCACACCTTTCTGGCCAAGGGGCGCGGGTTCACGCCGGAGGAGCTGAGAGCGTGGTCGCCGCTGCCGTTCGTCTTTGGGGGGCTGGCCAACCTGTCGGGCGGACTGGTCAGCGACTACCTGATCCGCAAGCTGGGCTTGAAGTGGGGCCGGCGTGCGGTAGGCGTCACGGGGCTGACGGCCTCGGCGCTGTTCATGCTGGCCACTTCGCTGACGACTGACAAACTGGCCTCGGTGCTCCTGCTGGCTTGCGCCTACGCCGGCTCCGACTTCATGCTGCCGGTGGCTTGGGCGGTCTGCCTGGACGTGGGGCGCAAGTACGCGGGCGCGATTAGCGGAGCCATGAACATGGCCGGCCAGATCGGGTCGTTCCTCTCTTCGGTGGTCTTTGGCTACCTGGTGGGGTGGTTTGGGACTTACGACGCCGTGCTCTATCCCATGGCCGGGATGCTGGTGGTGTCCGCGGCGCTGTGGCTGAAGATCGACCCCACACGCGAGCTGGTTCCAGAGAAGCCTGAACAGGCAGCCCATGTTTGAGCTGCTCGAGCACCCCGCCGACATCGGCTTCCGCGTCCGTGCCCGCACCCAGGCCGAGCTGTTCGAGGCCTGCGCCGAAGCCCTCGTTTCGGTGGCCCTTGAAGTGGACCTGGTCGAGCCGCGCCAGACCTACCCGCTGGCCGCCGAAGGCTACGACGCGGAGTCGCTACTGGTGAGCTGGCTGAACGAGGTGCTCTACCTCTGGGATGCCCGCCGGATTGCGCCGCGGCGGTTCCGCGTGCTCGAGATGGCGGCGGAGCGCGTGGCCGGCGAGGCCCTGGGGGAGCCGTGGGATCCCGCGCGCCATCGTGCGAAACTAGTAGTCAAGGGGGTGACCTACCACCAGCTCCGTCTCGGGCAGGACGAGCGGGGCTGGTTTGCGCAGGTGTTCCTCGACATTTAGCCGCCATGAGCCACATCCTGAGGATTCCGCGGGACGAACGGCGCGGCATGCGCGCGGACGTGGTCGTGTATGCCAGCCCGTCGCTCCTTGAACAGATCAAACGGGACCAGTCGCTCGAGCAGGCCATGAACGTGGCCACCCTGCCGGGCATCGTGGGTCCCAGCCTGGCCATGCCGGACATCCACCAGGGCTACGGCTTTCCCATCGGCGGGGTGGCGGCCATGGACTGGACGACCGGCGTGGTCTCCCCGGGCGGGGTGGGCTACGACATCAACTGCGGGGTGCGCCTGCTCACCACCACTCTGACCAAGGCCGACATCCAGCCCCGCCTGCGCGACCTGGTCAACCAGATGTTCCGCGACGTGCCCTGCGGCACCGGCAGCGAGAGCGACCTGCGCGTGGACGCCAAGCAGCTCGACGCCGTGCTGGTCGAAGGCGCCGGGTGGATGGTGGCCCACGGGTACGGCCACCAGCGCGACGTCGAGTTCACCGAGGAGCGCGGCGCCATGGAGGGCGCGCTCCCCGGCAAAGTCTCCGGCAAGGCCAAGGAGCGCGGGCGGCCGCAGTTGGGCACGCTGGGCGGCGGCAATCACTTTCTTGAGATCCAGTGGGTCGAGCAGGTCTTTGACGAGGTCGCGGCCCGGGCCATGGGACTCGAAGAGAACCAAGCCGTGGTGCTGGTTCACTGCGGCTCGCGGGGCCTGGGCCACCAGGTCTGCACCGACTACCTGGCCGAGATGGGCGCCGCCATGAAGCGCTATGACATCACTCTGCCGGATCGCCAACTGGCCTGCGTGCCCATCCAGTCGGTGGAGGGCCAGGCCTACCTGGCCGCCATGCGCGCCTCGGCCAATTTCGCCTGGGCCAACCGCCAGGCGATCACGCACTTCCTGCGCGGCTCCTTCGAGCGGATCTTCGGAGGCGAGGCCAAGCTCGAGGTCGTCTACGACGTCTGCCACAACATCGCCAAACGGGAACGGCACCAGTGGGAGGGCCGCACCTGCGACGTGCTGGTGCACCGCAAAGGCGCCACGCGCGCGTTTCCGCCCGGCCACCCCGACCTGCCCGCGGCCTACCAGCAGGTCGGGCAGCCCGTGCTTATCCCGGGCAGCATGGGCACGGCCTCCTGGGTGTTGGTGGGGGCCGAGACCGCCATGCAGGAGACCTTCGGCAGCGTCTGCCACGGCGCCGGCCGCCTGATGAGCCGCGCGGCGGCGCGCAAGGGACGCAGCACTCGCGAGGTGCTCGCGAAGCTGGAAGAGGCGGGGATCTTCGCGCGCAGCGAAACACGCGACGGGATACTGGAAGAGGTCCCGGAAGCCTACAAGGACGTCGACGAA
>CAZIRH010000436.1:0-4188 GCA_964541065.1 uncultured Solibacteraceae bacterium | reverse complement strand
TTTCGCCGTGGCGATGAAGCTGCTCGATCCGGCCGCCGAGATTCCCCAGGACCAGGCTGAGGTGGTGGCGCGCGAGCTGCGCTTGATAGAAGCGCACGCGGGCTTCGAGTTCAGCCCGCTGTTCGTCTACCGCGAGGACTACTCCCAGTACGTGCCCCGCGGTCACTACACTCGTAGCGAGATCCTTGGGCGTTACTTCAAGGCCCTCATGTGGTACGGGCGGCTGGGGTTCCTGCTGAAGAACAGCGACATCCTGCCCGCCCCCAACGCCGAGATCCAAACGCTCGGCGCGTGCCTGGTGGCCGATGCGTTGCAGCGCGTGGACGTGGGAGGGCGGAAGGCCTTCCAGATCTGGAACCGCCTCTACACCGTGACGGCGTTCTATGTGGGCCTGGCCGACGACCTGACGCCGCATGAGTATCTGGGCGCCATCCAGGCGGTGGCAGCCGCGGCGGGGGGCGTTTCAGCTCTGGCGGAGCCTTCCAGCTTCCAGGCGGTGCGGGCGTACCTGGCCGGTTTGCGCCAGCCGAAGATCTACGGCGGCACGGGCGACTGCCAGGTGCCGGCCCCTTATGATCCGGCGCAAATCGACGAATGCCTGGACCAGAGCAAGGGCCTGCGCTTCATGGGCCAGCGCTTCATCCCCGACTCCTACGTCTTCCAGAACCTGGTGGGCATGGACTACCTGGGGCAGGGAACACCGTTCACGCTGGTCTACTCGGCGCTGGGGCCGATCCGCGGCTTCCCGCGCGGGCTGGACGCCATGGACTTGCTGGGTTCGGACCGCGCCCAGGCCATCCTGGTGGCAGAAGGCGACACCGAGTACGAGCTGTACGCCGAGCAGCGCCAGAAGCTGGTGGACGAGTTCGCCGCCTTCTCGCTCGAGGACTGGAACCGCAACCTGTACTGGGGCTGGCTGTACGCGCTGAGGTCCCTGCTGGGCGAGTACGGGACGGGCTATCCGACCTTCATGCAAACCGAGGCCTGGCGCGACAAGAGCCTTCAATCCGCGCTGGCCTCCTGGACCGAGCTGCGCCACGACACGATCCTTTACGCCAAGCAGAGTTACACGCCGGTGCGCTCCAGCCTGCCGCCGCAGGTGCGCGGCTACGTCGAGCCAGCACCGGAGTTCTACGCCCGCCTGCTGGCGTTGACCGAGATGACCACGCGCGGGCTGGGGGAGCTGGAGGTCCTGAGCGAACCGGCGCGGCAGCGGCTCGAGAAGTTGGCCGAGGTGCTGAAGCAGTTGCTAGCGCTGTCCATCAAGGAGCTCGGCAGCCAGGCCCTCACCGAGCAGGAGTACGCTTTCATCCGGGACATCGCGGGCGTCCTCGAGCAGACCGTGGTCGGGGTGCAGGATGTGGGCATCAAGACCACGCTGGTGGCCGACGTACACACGGACGCCAACAGTGCGATGGCGCTCGAGGAGGGCGTCGGCTACGTGGATCTGCTGGCGGCGGTCATCGCCCAGCCCGACGGCACGCTGAGCCTGGCGGTGGGGCCGGTGCTTTCCTACTTCGAGTTCAAGTGGCCGATGGCGGATCGCCTGACCGACGAAGCCTGGCGCGAGAAGCTGCCCCAGGAGCCGCCCGCGCGCCCGGCGTGGACGGGGTCGTTCGTGCGGTAGCTCCTACTGTCTTCCGATCTGCACCTTGGGCACCGACATGTAGCCGATGATCTGGTCCTTGCGCACCTCGTTGACCACCAGCTCGTAGGGCTGCCGCGCCTTGGAAGTGTAGAACTGGAGCGGCTCGTTGACGTTGCGGTCCTTCTTCTCGGTTTTCTTGTCGTCGGCGATCAGGTCGATGCTGAACTGGTTGCGCTTCGGGTCGGTCTTCTTGATCAGGATGGCCACGTCGCCGACTTTCTGCGGCCGCCTGTCCTTCTTCAGGTTGAACTCGACGTAGCTGCGCTCGCCCAGGGCCTTCAGGGCGCCCAGTTCCTTGCCGTTGGTGGCAATCAGGCCGCTCATGACACCCATGTCGCCGGTCATCTGCCGGAGGTCGGAGATGGTTTTCGCCAGCTCGGCCTTGGTGGCGGCCACTTCGGTCCTCACGGTGCCGACGTCGGTCTTGACCTCGCCGACGCGGGCGGCGGCTTCGCTGGTGGCCTGGCGCACTTCCGAGATCTGGCTGGCCACCTGCTGTTGTTGCAGCTTCTGCTCTTCTTCCAGCTTGCGGGCCAGGGCTTCGGCGCGGCTCACGGCTTCGGTTCTGGCCTGGCCGACGGCCATGGCGGCCTGACGGCGGGCGGCTTCCAGCTCCTCCCGCAGCGTGTCCAGGTGACGGCGGCTGGTGGCCGTGCTGACGGAGGAGGCTTCGCCGAGTTTGGCGAGGTCGGCGGCGGTCGCGCTGCGGTACTTCTCGAGGTCTCCGGCGACGCGCTCCAGGCGCACGAACAGGTAGAGGTTGGCGAGCAGCAGGGCGATGACTGCCCCGAACAGCAAGGGGAACTTCATTCCTCCAGAAGGGCTGGGAGGCGGAGGAACGTAACTGGGTGTGGCCACGATTAAGCTCCTTGTGTGCTAAGGGACTACTTCGATTGTAGCACTGGCGGCGCGGGGCGCGCGAAATCGAACAACTCCTGCTTGGGCACTCCCGGCTCGAAGCAGCGCCGGCAGCGTGCCTCGTAGGTTCCCGCCGCGCCCACCACGATCAGCTCGTCGGAGGCCACCAGCCGCTGCGTGTGCTTGGCGGGGTTGCCGCAGCGCATGCAGATGGCCAGGGTCTTGGTGATGGACTCGGCCAGGGCCAGCAGGTCGGGGATGGGCGGGAAGGGCCGGCCCAGGTAGTCGGTGTCCAGCCCGGCGACGATGACCTGCTTGCCGCTGTCGGCCAACTGGCTGGCCAGCGGAATGAGGCTGGCGCCCAGGAAGTTGGCCTCGTCGATGCCGATGACCTCCGTGCGCCAGTCCAGCTTGGCCAGGATGTCGTCGGCGCTGCGCACGACTTCGGACTTCATGCGCATGTCGCCGTGGGAGACGATCTCGTCGAGCGAGTAGCGGTCGTCCAGCGACGGCTTGAAGACCTGTACCCGCTTGCGGGCGATCATGGCCCGGCGCAGGCGACGGATCAGCTCCTCGCTCTTGCCGGAGAACATGGGGCCGCAGATGACCTCGATCCAGCCGATGTTGCCCGTGACTAGGTCCATCAGGACTATGATGCCACGGGCGGCGGCCCCGCGAGCCTCCTATTCCGCCGCTTTCCCGCTCAGGACCAGGATGAGAGCGCTCTGCTTGTTTTCGATCTCCATGCCGGTCTTCCCGACCACGGCTTTCTGGCCTTCCTTGAAGTCGAGGTCGGCCCGAAGCTCGAAACCCGGCGGGAAAGCATGCAGCCACAGCCTGTCGATGCGGATCACCCGCTCCTCGCCCGTGAACTTGGCCGCATTGAAGTCCAGGCTGTAGCGGACCGTTCGGGTCGGCGAGTAAGGCAGCACGCCGCTGGCCGAGGCCGGGGTACCTTCGCGGGTGCGCAGAGCCAGGGTGTCCAACAGACGCAGTGCCTGGAAGGCAAAGAGGGTCTTCAACTGCTTGGCCACGCCCTGGAGCTCCGCCGGGAGAGTCCACGCCGGGTCCGCCTGCGGCGAGGCCTCCAGAATGTAGGCCGTCAGTTCGATGTTCTTCGGCGTCGGACCCGGCACATCCAGCCGCTTCACCGCTTCCTCGTAGGTCGCCACGGCCTCAGGAGTCCCCGTCACTGCGATGGCCTTCAGCTCGCGGTCGGCTCGGGCAGTGACGGGGAACACGAGGAGCAGATTGAGGACCTCCTGGGGGTCCGCGAACTTGAGCCGCAGCACCCTGGACTCGCGCTTCTCCGGAGCCGCCCTCTCCGCCGGGGGCTTCGCAGCCTGTTCCTGGGCGAGGGCCATAGGGCCCAGTCCCAGAATGATAGCCAGCGCCAGATGCTTCATGATTTCAGTCTCCTTTCCTCTCAATGCGCCAGTAGATGATGACCTCCGGGTCATCGGTGATCAGCTTGACCAGGCGCCGGCCGGTGGGTGACGCTCCAGACGGCTATACAGCCGCGCATAAGTAGAGTGACATGTTCCCTCGTGGCGCGCGCTTTAGCGTGCCGCCGCAGGCTTCAGCCTGCGGTGAACGGGAGACGGCGAGCTGAAGCTCGCCGCAGCACGCTAAAGCGTGCGCCACGGGAGGGGCAATCCGTTTCCATTTTGCTTCACCGTGAT
>CAZIRH010000435.1:0-4204 GCA_964541065.1 uncultured Solibacteraceae bacterium | reverse complement strand
TGCCCATGGCGCTGGCGGTGCTGGTGGGTTGGGTCTGGGTGCGGGTGTGGTCGCCGGCGACGGGTCTCGCCCCAGGCTGGGCCCGTCATCTTCTGGAGGCCGCGCTGGGAGTGGGAGGGGGCATCGGGGTGACCTCCTGCCTGTTCTTCTTGCTGCTGCTGGTCAGCGCCGCCGTCCCGGCAGTCATCTATCCGGTGGAACTGGCGCTGCTGGCGCTGGGAGCGTTCTTCTGGCGGCGCCGCCGCGGCGGTGAGCCAGCGGCGCCGGTTGCAGAGGCTCCGCCGGGGTTTCGGTGGAACTGGCTGCTGGCCCTGTGCCTGGGGGCCGGCCTGTTTGTGGTGGCGGTGGCGTTGGTGGAGACCACGCAGGCCAACCCGTACGGGGAATGGGACGCCTGGAGCATCTGGAACGTGCGGGCCAAGTTCCTGGCCGGGCCGGGCGGGAGCTGGAAACACGCCGTCTCACCGCTGCTCGAACGCAAGCACCCGGAATACCCGTTGCTGCTATCGGGGTTCATCGCGCGGGTCTGGAAGGCTTCCGGCGCAGAGGCGCCCTTGGTCGTGCCCATTCTGACCGGCTTCCTGTTCGCCGCCTGCGTGCCGGCGCTGCTGATGGCGGCCCTGGCGCTGCTGCGCTCGACCAGCGCCGGCCTGCTGGCCGGGCTGGTCCTTCTGGCCAGCACTCTGTACCTGGCGCAGTGCGCCGCGCAGTACGCCGACGTCCCGCTGAGCTTCTACTACCTGGCGGCGATCGTCCTGCTCGCGCTGGCATCCCGGGCGACCGACCGGTTGCGCCCCCGGCTGCTCGCTGTGGCGGGCTTCTTCGCGTCGCTGGCCGCCTGGACCAAGAGCGAGGGGATCGCGTTTGTCTTCGTCGCCCTGGTGTGCGGCTTCCTACAGGAGTGGCGCGCGGCGGGGTGGAGAACGGCCTTCCGGAGGTGGCGCTACCTGGCGCTGGGTGCGCTGCCGGTCCTGCTGGTGGTGGCGGGCTTCAAGTGGTTGCTGGCCCCGGGCCCTGACTCGGTGCTCGCCCAGCCGTGGTGGCAGGCCGCGCGGAGACTGGTCGCCTGGGACCGCTACCTGGTGATTGGCAAGGCCCTGCTCGCCGAGGCCGTCAGACTGGGCCTGGGCTTGGGGAACCCGCTGCTGCTGCTGGCCATCCTGGCGCTGACCTTGGGGATTCGCCCGCGGCGGGAGCTCAAGGGGCCAGTGGCGCTCGGCGCCTTGACCGTGGGCGGGGTTTTCGCCATATACTGCGGCGTCTACGTGATCATGCCCATGGACCTCGCCGGGCACCTGAGCACGTCACTGGGCCGCCTGTACGCGCAGCTATGGCCGGGCTTTCTGCTGGTGGTCTTCCTGGCCTTGAACCGGATCGAGGACCGCGCGGCCCCGGCGGCCGGGCGCGGCAAGGCGGGCTCGGCCAGGCACAAGCGCAAGGAGGGCGGTCGGAAGCCGTGAAACGCTGGAGGGTCGTCGCGGCCGCTACGGCCGCGCTCGCAGCGGCGGCATGCTGAGCGCGCCGGAGGGGGCGGCCAGAGGGCGCAACCTCTGCGCCAGCGGCTGGAGCGATTCGAGTACGCGCACCAGCGGGCCGTGGGCGGCGGTGGCCTCGACATCCCACTCCAGCAGGCGGTCGATCCACATCTCCAGGGTTCCCCGCCTGGCCGGAAACACTCGCAGGTTGACCTCTTCGGCTTCCCGGATCCTCGCCGCCTGCTTGGCCAGGCGCAGCGCGGTCGGGAACCCGCCCAGCTCATCCACGAGGCCGAGGGCCTGGGCGTCCTCGCCCGTCCAGATGCGGCCGCGGGCGATCTTCAGCACGCGCTCCTTGGGGAGGCGGCGGCCGTCAGCCACCTTCGAGGTGAAGTCCTCGTAGATGCGATCCAGCATGGCCTGCCCGCGCGCCCATTCCGACGGGCTGTAGTCCCACGCCCCGCTCCACATGCGGGCATTCTGCCCGGCATGGGCTTCGTCCCAGGTGATCCCGAGCTTCTCCCAGAAGCCGGCGGTGTAAGCCTTGCCCCCCAGTACCCCGATGGAGCCCGTGATGGTGCCGGGCTGGGCCACGATCTTGTCGGCGGCCATGGCCACGAAGTAGCCGCCGGAGCCCGCCAGGTCGCCCATTGAGGCGATCACCGGCTTGCCCGCTTTCCGCGCGCGCACGGTCTCACGCCAGATAGTGTCGGAGGCCACGTAGGAGCCGCCCGGACTGTCGATGCGGAAGACGATGGCCTTGACGCCGGCGTCCTCGATGGCCGCGCGGAAGGCGCCCGCGACGGTGTCGGAACCCATGGCGGGTTCGCCGAACAGGGGATCGAAGCCGCTCTTGCCCCGGCGGACGCCGCCCACGCCGTAGATGAGGGCGATGGTGCTGCCCTGCCGGTGGGGACGGCCGGCTCGTCCCAGGTAGCTTCCCAGGGGCACGAATTCGGCGCCCGGCCCGGCTCGCCGCTTGACCCTCTCGTACACCTCGTCCCGATAGACCAGGCTGTCCACCAGCCGGGACTTCAAGGCTTCCTGTCCCACGAACGGCCCGCGGTCGATCAGCGCGCGCAGTTCCGGCTCCGGAATCCGCCGGCCCTCGCTGACGCCGCGCAGTATCTGCCCGTACCAGGAGTGCATGACCTTCTCGACGGCCTCGCGGTGGGCCGGCGTGTACTTCTTCTCCGTGTACACGTTCATGGCGTTCTTGTACTCGTAGCGGTGATCCAGGCGGGGCTTCACGCCGAGCTTGTCGAACGTGCCGCGGAGAAACGGGCTCTCCATGAGGATGCCGGTCAGACCGACGTCGCCGGAGGGCTGGAGCCAGATCTGGTCAAAGGCGGTGGCGAGGTAGTAGGACCCGCCGGAGGGGGCGAACTCGCCGAAGGTCTCCGCGAAGGCGTAAGCGAATTTCTTGCGCGCGCGGAACGCGCGCACCGCCTCGCGCAGCTCCTGGACCTGCGCCATGCCCAGCGGCGCTCCGCCTAACCGCGCCACCAGGCCCACCACGCGGCGATCATAGGCGGCCCGCTCCAGGGCCTCGACCAGGTCGCGCACCACGGGCGCGCCCCCTAGCATGGTTCGGGCCAGTGTGTCGTCAGGAACGTCTTCGATCAGCGGCCGCTCCAGGTTGACCTCCAGGATGGTGGTCCCCGGCACACGCGCCGCAAAGCGAAACACGATCGCGGCCACCACCACGAGCAGCAGGAAAAACAGCGTCAGCCCGCCGAGCACGGCCAGCGAGCGCACCATAACCTTCTTCATGACTTTGACCCTCGCACTTTTAGAACACGCCACACGGCTACAATCGAAGGGTAACCGATTTGGTGCTCGCCGCCAACAGGACCGGCGGCGGCCCGGGCGACTGATTACCCTCCGGCGAGAAAGGTCCTCAACTCTCCTAGGATCGTCTCCCTCGCCAGGTGGGCCAGCTCCAGAGCTTCTCGGTCCTGGCCCGGCAACAGGTCGGGAATGTCGCCCGGATACCGGACATCCGCTCCGTAAGGGGTCAGAACCACGCACCGGTCCAGCGAGCGAGCCATCTCAGGTGCCACGCTGGAAACCAACTCCAGAAGCTGACGGAGGTTGTGGGTCTTGGGGAATTCCACCTGGTGGCGAACCAGGAACGCTTTCAGGTACTTCTCGACTGCCTGCTGGCAGTGAAATGCCACGATTTGCCGCAACCTGCCGCCGGTCCCAAGCAACTCAGTGGCCGCCTGGTAATCCAGCTCGGCCTTGTCGATCCACTGTTGTACCAGCTCGTGCAGGACTTCCTCAGGAGGTCTCATAGACCACCCGACCGTATTTGTGGGCGGGGTAGGCAATGCCGCCGAACAGGTGCTTCGATTCCTCGAACCGTTCCGTTGCAATGACGAAAACGTCAAACGGGAATCCCAGGCCCCGCAGGGAATCGCCGATGCGCACGGTCTCTTCCCTGGTGTTGCGGGGAGAGTGCTCCACCACCAGGAGATCGATGTCGCTGTCCCGGCTCATCTGGCCGGTAGCCGCGGATCCAAAAAGGATGATCCGTTCGGGTTCTGAGACGGTCAGAACACGGCGGACAATCTCCTGGATCAGCCGTTCATCGACACCCATCACCTGACATGATATGCGATCCGGCGAGCTCGCGGTATCCAACCCGATGGCCGATCTGCCGAGAACTGCTCGCCGCCCCGACGCGGCAGCAGCGGCTACAATCGAAGGGTAACCGATTTGGTGCT
>CAZIRH010000434.1:0-4214 GCA_964541065.1 uncultured Solibacteraceae bacterium | reverse complement strand
TTCAAATCCACGTGCAGGAGAGTGTCGTGGACCGGCTGGTATTGCCAGTCCACGATCATGGCGGGGGTGCTCTCCCCGTCCAGGCGCACATCGAAGATGGTGTTGTGGCCGGTCGTGCTGTGCAGAATCCGGCCGATCTCTTTGGGGTCCAGGCTGATGGCCGCCGGCGGCCGAAAGGCGCCGTACAGGATGGCCGGGATGCGCCCGCTCTGCCGCAGGCGCCGCGCCTCGTTCTTGCCCCGCGCGGCGCGCGGCTCCGCGACCACGGTGATCTCCTTCCTCATGTCAACTCCTTCCTCCGGGTCGCAAGTCCGCCTTTAGGACGTGGGTTGCGTGGCCCGAAGGATTCACACAAACAGCGTGCTGACGCTGGTCTCCTCATGAATGGACTGGATGGCCTTGGCCAGCAGCGGCGCCACCGACAGGGTCCGGATGCGGCTCGAGTTGCGGGCCTCCGCGGAGAGGGGTATGGAATTGGTCAGCACCACTTCCCGGATCCGGGAACCTTCAATCCGCTCGACTGCCGGCGGCGACAACACGCCGTGGGTGGCACAGGCGGTGACGCTCACGGCTCCCGCGTTCAGCAGGGCCTCGGCGCCGTTCACCAGTGTCCCGGCGGTGTCGATCAAGTCGTCCACGATCAAACAGTCTCTGCCTTCCACTTCGCCGATGATGTGCATCACCTCGGCGACATCGGGCTCCTCGCGCCGCTTGTCGATGATGGCGAGCTGAACGTTCAGCCGCTTGGCGAACGCACGCGCCCGCTCGACTCCGCCCGCATCCGGCGAAACCACCATCGTCTCCGGCGTCTGGATCGACTTCAGGTAGTCAATCATCACCGGAGTGGCGAACAGGTGGTCCACCGGGATCTCGAAGAAGCCCTGTATCTGCGCTGCATGCAGGTCCAGCGCCAGGATGCGGTCCGCGCCCGCCGTCTCCAGCAGTTCGGCGATCAGTTTGGCGGAGATAGGGACGCGCGGCCGGTCCTTGCGGTCCTGCCGGGCATATCCATAATAGGGTAACACGGCGGTGATGCGGTCCGCAGAGGCCCGCTTCAGTGCGTCGATCATCAGCAGCAGCTCGACCAGGTGGCGGTCTACGGGCTTGGAGGTGGGCTGGACCACGAAGACGTCGGCGCCGCGCACGTTCTCCTGAATCTGGATGTCGATCTCGCCATCGGCAAAGGGGCGCAACCTGGCGGAACCCAGAGGCACGCCCAGGCAGTCGCAGATCTCCTGGGCCAGGGCCGGGTTGGCGCTACCGGAGAAGATCCTGATCTGGTCGTATTTCACGGTGCATACCGGCTTTCCGGCGGCCAGCTTCTGGCTCGCAGGTGAGCCTCGAGGTGCCGCCACCACATACGTCGAAAGCGCGCGCGGCTGACCAGGACAATCGGGATGACCTTCTCCTCGGGGAACGAGCCGCGGGCTCGCTTGACTGCTTCCGGCGAGGCAAAGATCCCGAACATGGCCGAGCCGCTACCGCTCAGCATGGCCGGCTGCGCCCCCAGCCTTTCGAGCCGCCGCTTCAGCGACCCGAGCCTCGGATGGCCGGCGAAGACGACCGCTTCAAAGTCGTTCTCGCCGGCCGCCGACGCCAAGCTTCCGCGGGGACGATCCGGCTGCTGCCAAGCCCAAGACTGGAAACTACTTATCATAGTCCGCGGAGTCAGGGCGGTCAACCGTCGCCCCAGGCCGCGGTAGGCCTCCGGGGTGCGGATTTCCAGCTCCGGGACAACCAGCAGGCCGCGAGCCGGAGGCGCGTCCGGGAGCGGGTAGAGTTCCGTGCCGCGCCCCAGCGCCACAGCCGTGCCGCCCAGCAGGAAGAAGGGCACGTCGCTGCCGAGTTCGCCGGCCAGCTCGATCAGCCGCGCCAGCGGGATCCTCCGCCCGGCCAGCACGGGGAGCCCCAGCAGCACCGCGGCTGCATCGCTGGAGCCGCCGCCCAAGCCGGCGCCGATGGGAATGCGCTTCGTCAGCTTCAGCGTGATGCGGCCGGTGGCCTGTGCCGCCTCCAGTACCAGCCGGGCGGCGCGCTCGGCCAAGTTGCCGGGGATCGCCACGTTGCACGACACCTCGACGCGGGTTCTCCGGGCGGGTTCGAACTCGGCCTCGAGCGTGTCGGCCAGCGAGATGGTCTGAAAGACGGTGCGCAGCTCGTGGTAGCCGTCCGGGCGCTGGTGGAGCACCTTCAGGCTCAGGTTGATCTTGGCCAGGGCGCGCAGCCGCGCCCGGCGTGGCCCCGCGCTCATCGGTCGTAGTGCAGCAGCGAGAAGACGTCGTAGCCCGCCAGCTTCTCGCGGCCCTTCAGGAAGTCCAGCTCGACCACGAAGCCCAGGCCCGCTACGCGCCCTCCCAGTTTCTCGACCAGCTTCGCCACCGCCGCGGCAGTGCCGCCCGTGGCCAGCAGGTCGTCCAGGACAAGTACCCGCTGGCCCGGCGTGATGGCGTCCCGGTGGATCTCCAGACGATCGGTGCCGTACTCGAGCGCGTACTCGACGCCCTCGGTGGCCGCCGGGAGCTTCTTGGGCTTGCGCACCGGCACAAAGCCCGCGCCCAGGGCCAGGGCGAGCGCCGGAGCGAAGATGAAGCCGCGCGCCTCGATGCCCAGCACCGTGCCGATACCGGCGTTCTCGTAGCGTGCTTTCAAGGCATCGATCACCGCCCGGAGGCCGGAGGGATCCTTGAGCAGCGTGGTGATGTCGTAGAAAAGGATGCCGGGTTTGGGGAAGTCCGGCACCTCCCGGATGAGTCTCTTCAGGTCTTCAACGCGTGCGATGTCGCTCATGAGAAGTACTCGATGCGGAAGTCGGTGTAGTCCAGGACCGGCGCTGCCTGCTCCTCGATGCCGCGGACCTTGGCCAGGCGCGGGCCTCGCCACAGGTAGCCGGTCAGCTCTTCGAGCTTCTCCGGCGCACCGATAGCGTAGACCTCGACGCGCCCGTCGGCCACGTTGCGCGTGTAGCCGGCCAGGCGCAACCCGGCGGCCACCCGCTCGACGAAGAACCGGAACCCCACGCCCTGCACATACCCGGAGACAAAGTACCGCCGGGCCGCGACCGAACCCTTTGCCTTGGGCACTGAGTACCCATCGTAGCGGAAACGCCAGGCGGCAGGTGTAAGACGCGGCGTCCCGGCCACGGTGTGCCGGCCATGATTCGCTTGACATCTCTGCATCAGCGTATCAGAATGAGGCTGTGCGGACTACCGTGACCTTGGACCAGGACGTCTACCAGGCGGCGCTCGTGCTTGCGCGTGTCTCCGGCCGCAGGCTGGGCAGAGTCCTCTCGGAATTGGCGCGACGGGGGCTGGCGCAGCCCGCTTCGCCGCGCCGGCGTGGCCAGCGGCGCTTCCCCGTCTTCGAGGTGCCTCCGGGTGCCCCGATCATCTCCGCTGCCCGGGTGCAGGAATTCCTGGATGAAGAAGGCCTCTTCTGAGATCCTGCTGCTGGACGTGAATGTTCTGCTGGCACTGGCTTGGCCCAACCATCAGTTCCACGGGGCGACGCTCCGCCGACTGGAACGGTCCAGGGAGAGCTGGGCCACGTGTGCACTTACCGAGCTCGGCTTTGTTCGGCTCTCCTCCAATCCCGCCGCAGTGGGCGTCAGGAAAAGCCCCGCCGAAGCGGCAGCGCTGCTGCGCTCCTTGGTGGGAGACCCGCACCACCTTTACCTGGAGAACCTGCCCGCGCCCTCGCATCCACAGGTGGCCGGCTGTTTTGCCCGGATCCTGGGCTGCCAGCAGGTGACCGACGCCTACCTGCTCAGGCTGGCCGAGGCGCGGGGCGCCAGATTGGTGACCTTCGACAGCCGGATCGTGGCGATGGCGCAAGACAAGGGTGCCGTGGAGGTTCTGGGGAGCTAAGGCCGCCAGTGCGGGCGCGCTGTGTACGGGCTCCCTCCGACACGGCTGCGCGAGCACGTGACAGCCACTCCAGCGGAAACGGCTTCCCCGGGGGGAGTCCTGCTATAATCCCCTGCGGAAGAGCTGTGCTGCCATGGGTGCGCGGAGAGTCGTCACCGAACGCGATCTGCCGCCGTCGGGCGAGCTCCGGGTGGCGCCGGGAACCCTGGTGACGCCCGCGGCCCGCGACGCGGCGCAAGCGCGCGGCATCCGCATTGTCGAGGCGCCGCAGGGCGAACTGGCGAGCGCGGCCCCGCCCGAAAGGACCGTGGCGCTGGGGGCCGACCACGGCGGGTACCGGCTCAAGGAGGC
>CAZIRH010000433.1:0-4217 GCA_964541065.1 uncultured Solibacteraceae bacterium | reverse complement strand
CGCAGCGCTGCCTGTGCTCGACCCCCGCAGTCCGGAGGAAATCCTGGGCTACGACAAGAACGGCCTGCCGCGGTGACACCCATGGCCGATCACGCTTCCGCCGCGTGGCAACGCTACGGAAGAGGGCGGCACCCGGCGAGGCTTCAGCCCGCGCCCCTGCCGCGGCCTACGGCTTGCACCCGGAGGGGGAGAAGCACCCGTCGATGGTGCCCCAGGTGTACCGGCCCATCAGCGACATGGCCTTCACCCGAACGGTGTACCTGCCGCTCGAGGGCGCGATGAAGCACATCGAGGGAGCGTAGTTCTCGGCGCTCTTCAGCACGCGCCCGGCCGCGTCGGACACCGTCAGGCTGATGCGGCCCATCTTCGGGCAGCCGTTGGCCGCGAACCAGTAGCTCTTGCCCCGCTCCAACGCGACCACCCGGGAGGCCTGCTCGCCCAGGTTGAAGTTGTCGAAGAAAGCCACCAGGCACCCCGAACCGGAGCGCCCGGACGACGTGGCGGGCGGCGCGGGGTTGCGGGGGACCGTCCCCGGCGGGCAGTAGATCCTCTGGCCGAAGGCAACCGCCCCTGTGGTCAGGGCGGCAAAGACAGCCACCAACACTCGGGCTCTCATTTTCGTCTCCTTCCGCCCCCGCCTGTCCAGGCGGAGGACGTTTTCAGCGGAGAAGACCTACGAGCCCTCCCATCTTTCACTCGCCGGTCCGGCGGCGCCCGGCGGGGCGAGCCTTCAGGGCTGCTTGCTGAGCGGGGTGACGGTGACGGTTACCTTCGGGGCGGGTTCGGCGGCGCAGTCGCGCTCGGCCAGGCGGTAAAGGTAGTCACGCACGCGGAGATACCACTCCGCGCCCTGATTGGCAGGGAAGGAGGGCGCCTGGCACCAGGCGGTCTGCTCGACGCCCGGGGCCGTCAGGCGCACCAAGCCTCGGACCAGGACCTCCGCGCCGCACTTGGCCGCGAGCGATTGGGCCAGCGCCACATCCTGCCGGGCGTTGCGCCGGATCAGGCTGCGCACGGTCAGCGGTGGCACGGCCTCCCGCTTGCCGGCGCCGCAGAGGTGGCTGCGCAAGGCTTCACGCGCGCTGCCGTCCGCCGGCGCCTCCACCGCCGCCAGGGGGCTGGCCACCAGAGCGCGGGACCCCAGCACCGGTTCGAGCACCCGGACCTCCATCGGGCATATCACCCACTCCTCGCCGATGTGCACCTGCACTTCAAAGCGGAGCCGGCCCACGGGCGTTTTCGCCGGCACCCAGAGGTCGAGCCAATACACAGAGGTGGTCTGCCCGGGGACGCCCTCGCCCGAGTCCTCGATCATGCCTTCCTCGGAGATGGTGAGCGGCTTCACACCGTCCGGAATCCAGGCCTCCCCGCGCCGAACGAAGACCTCCTTGTACACGGTAGGCGTGAGCGTGCCCTCAGGGTTCTGGCCCAGAAACACGGAGAACTCCTTCCCCCGAGGCACGGTGACGGCCACATGGAAGGACGCGTAGGCATTGCGGATCACGGCCGGCGAGAGGATCTCCCGCGGGCGCGGGGCCTTGTCCACGGCCAGGATGTTACCGGCTGGATCGACACGCTGGAATTCGGAGTACACCTGCACCGGCTGCGCCACCAGCGGCGCGGCGACCACCGCCGCCGCCAGGCATCTGAGGGGGCAAAGCGCCATAGCGTTCATTCTAGCTTTTGTCCCGCATACCCTTGTGGCCCCGCGGCCTCGGCTCAAAGAAACTCAGAGCGTTGTCGCCCTGGCGGAGGAGGCGGAAGCGGCCGAGCGCGCCGTAGTCGTCCTCCAGGCTCAAGCGCGCGGCATGCTGCGCCACCACGAGCGACGGGGGCGCGCCACCGAGCACGCGCAACGCGGAGCGGCATTCCCGTTCCAGCTCGTAGGGCGGATCCAGAAACACGATGTCCGCCGCGTGCTGCCCGAGCCGGGCCAGCACCTCGCCGTGGATGACTTCGGCCCGGCCTTCCACGCCCAGCCCCGCCAGGTTCTCGCGGATCACCGCCACCGCGCGGCGGTGCTTCTCGATGAAGATGGCGCGGGCGGCGCCGCGGCTCAGCGCCTCGATGCCCACGGCGCCCGAGCCCGCGTAGGCGTCGAGGAAGACGGCGCCGGCCACGCGGGCGCCCAGGATGTCGAACAGCGTCTCGCGCAAGCGGTCGGGCGTGGGGCGCAGCTTCGCTCCCGGCAGGCTCTTCAGGCGGCGGCTGCGGAACTCGCCTCCGATGACGCGCATCAGCCCGCCTCCACCAGCCCGTAGCGCTCGCGCCAGCGCCGGCGGATGTAGTTAACCACCCGGTTGAGCTCTTCGCGGCTGGGCGGGTGCCCCAGGAACTCGCGGGCCTCGTTGCGCGCCTGTTCGAGCAGCTCCGTGTCGCGCACGATGTTGGCGATGCGCAGCGTGGGGATGCCGCTCTGGCGCGTACCGAAGAACTCGCCCGGCCCGCGCAGCTTCAGGTCCATCTCGGCGATGTAGAAGCCGTCGGTGGACTCCGTCATGGTGCGGATGCGCTCTTGCGCCGCCTCATTGAGCTTCTCGGTCACCAGGATGCAGTAGCTCTGCTCGGCGCCCCGCCCCACGCGGCCGCGAAGCTGGTGCAGTTGCGCCAGCCCGAAGCGCTCGGCCTGCTCGATGACCATCACCGTGGCGTTGGCCACGTCGATGCCCACCTCGATGACGCTGGTCGAGACCAGGATCTTGGTCTGGCCCAGCTTGAACCGCTCCATGGCGGCTTCCTTCTCCTCCGCCGGCAGGCGGCCGTGCAGCAGGCCCACCGTGAGGTTGGGAAAGACCTCCTCGGAGAGATGGCGGTACATCTTCTCGGCGGCCTTGATGGCCTGGGTCTCGGACTCCTCGATGGCCGGGTAGACGACGTAGGCCTGGCGGCCGGCATCCACCTGCTTCTTCAGGAAGCTCCACACCTGCTCGATGCGGTCCTCGCCGACGTGCCGGGTGGTGATGGGCTTCCGGCCCGGCGGCAGCTCGTCGATGATCGACACATCCAGGTCCCCGTACAGGGTCAGGGCCAGCGTGCGGGGGATGGGCGTGGCGGTCATCACCAGCACGTCCGGAAAGCGGCCCTTGGCGATGAAGTTCAGGCGCTGGAGCACGCCGAAGCGGTGCTGCTCATCCACGATGGCCAGGCCCAGACTGTGGAAGCGCACGTCCTCTTCGAGCAAGGCGTGCGTGCCCACGGCGATGTGCACCAGGCCCTCCTCCAGGGCCCGTTTCAGTTGCGTCTTCTGGCGGCTGCGGAGCGAACCGGTCAGCAAGGCGATCTCGTATCCCAGCCGCGCGAAGATGCTCTTCAGGTAGAAGTAGTGCTGGGCCGCCAGGATCTCGGTGGGCGCCAGCACGGCCACCTGGCAGCCATTCTCGATGGCGATGACCGCGGCCTCGGCGGCCACCAGGGTCTTGCCGCTGCCCACGTCTCCCTGGAGCAGGCGGTGCATGGGTGCGGGGCTTTCCATGTCGCGGGCGATCTCCGCCAGCACCCGCTTCTGCGCCCCGGTGGGCTTGAAGGGGAGCATCTGCTTGACCTTCTGGCGGACAGCCTCGGTGAGCGCGAAAGCGATGCCGGGGCGCAAGTGGGCCTGGTCGCGCTTGAGCGCCAGGCCGCACTCCAGCCAGAAGAACTCCTCGAAGATCAGGCGGGTCTGGGCCGGGGAGCGGAAGGCGTTGAGCAGCCGGAGGTCCTCCTGGGGCCCAGGGAAATGCAGGCTGCCGAGCGCGCTCCAGCGATCGGGCAGGTCGAGGCGCTGGCGCAGCGCGGCGGGCAGCGGGTCGGGCAGCGGCGGGAAGGTCTCCAGCAGGAGGTGGAAAATGCTCCGGAACACGCGCGTCGAGATCTTGCCCGCGGCCTCGTACATGGGCACCACGCGCCCCACGTGCAGGCCGGCCTCACCCTCCTCGGCCTCGCCGATGATCTCGTACTCCGGGTGGAGCATGCTCAGGCTGCCACTGTAACTGTCGTACTCGACCTTGCCGAAAAGCGCGATCTTCTGGCCCGGCGCGATCACATCGGCGAGGTACCCGGCGTGGAACCACCGGGCCAGCAACGGGACGCGGGAGGCATCACGAAACGTCGCTTCGAACATGCCCAACTGGCGTCGCCGGAAGCCGGCCAGCCCGCACGCGCGCACCTCGGCGATGACGGTGGCCATCTCGCCGGGGGCCAGCTCAACCCCCTCGACGTCGAACCGTGTGGAGTTGTAG
>CAZIRH010000432.1:0-4236 GCA_964541065.1 uncultured Solibacteraceae bacterium | reverse complement strand
GGCGCTCACGCGGGTGGCGCCGCGGCTCGGGTTCGGCGCCCAGCCCTCTCCGCGGGGCTCCTGCCAGCAGATCGCCCTTGTAGATCCAGGCCTTGATCCCGATCACCCCGTAAGTGGTGTAGGCCTGGCTGAAACCGTAGTCGATGTCCGCGCGCAAGGTGTGCAGCGGCAACTGTCCTTGCAGATACCACTCGCTGCGCGCGATCTCGGCCCCGTTCAGCCGTCCCGAGACCCGGACCTTGATGCCCTTGCAGCCGAAGCGCAGCGCCGAATCCACGGCCTTGCGCATGGCGCGCCGGAAAGCCACGCGCTTCTCCAGTTGCAGGGCGATCGATTCGGCCACCAGTTGCGCGTCCAGCTCCGGCTTGTGCACCTCCTGGATGTCGATGAACACGTCGCGCTTGGTGCGCTTGGTCAGGTCCTGCTTCAGCTTCTCGATCTCCGCCCCTTTGCGCCCGATGATGATCCCCGGGCGGGAGGTGCGGATGGTGACCCGCAGCTTGTTGCCCGGCCGGTCCACCTCGACGGCGCTGACCCCCGCCGCCTTGAGCCGCTGCCGCAGCGTGTCCTTCAGCTCCAGATCCTCCAGCAGCAGCTTGGCGTACTCTTGCTTGGCGAACCAGCGCGACCGCCAGGTCTTGTTGAATCCCAGCCGAAATCCGATAGGATGTACTTTCTGTCCCATGTTCCGCTTTCCGCCTCAGGCCTCCGCCACGGTGATGGCGATGTGCGCCTGGCGCCGCTGGTAGCGATAGGCCCGGCCCATGGGGGCCGGGCGGACCCGCTTCGTGCGCGGCCCCTCGTTGACGTAGGCTTCCGCCACCACCAGCTTGTCCACGTCCACCTCCGCGGTCCGGTTCTCGGCGTTGGCGATGGCCGACCGCAAGACCTTCTCGACCAGCGGCGCCACCCGCTTGTTGGTGCTGCGCAGGATGGTGATGGCCTCCCCGGCGCGGCGTCCCCGGATCAGGTCCACCACCAGGCGCGCCTTCTGCGGCGAAACTCGAACGTATCTGGCTTCCGCTCTGGCTTCCATAACCCTCTCCCTAGGCCGGCTTGGCCGCCTTCTCCGTCGCCGCCTTGGACGAATGCCCTCTGAATATCCGGGTGGGCGAAAACTCGCCCAGCTTGTGCCCCACCATGTTCTCGCTGATATAGACCGGTATGAACTTCTTGCCGTTGTGCACCGCCAGGGTGTGTCCGACGAAATCCGGCACGATGGTCGAACGCCGCGACCAGGTCCGGACCACCTTCTTTTCGTTCTTGGCGTTCAGCGCCGCCACCTTCGCTAACAGGTGGGCGTCCGTGAACGGCCCTTTGCTGACTGAGCGGCCCATAAGTTCCTCACTCGCCTGTAGCCTGGAGCTTGTGGCTGGTAGGCCGGGAGTGCTCCCCCCTACCAGCTACCGGCCACCTGCCACGAGCCATTTATTTCTTCCCCCTGCGGCTGACGATCCACTGGTCGGTTCGCTTGTTGCCCCGGGTCTTGAAGCCCCGGGTGGGCTGGCCCCAGGGGGTCACCGGGTGGCGCCCGCCGGAGGTCTTGCCTTCGCCGCCGCCGTGCGGGTGATCCACCGGGTTCATGGCCACGCCGCGGTTGTGCGGCCGCCGGCCCAGCCAGCGCGAACGGCCGGCCTTGCCCAGGGAAACACTCTCGTGATCCAGGTTGCCCACCTGGCCAATGGTGGCCATGCACTCCTCCGGTACCCGGCGGACTTCCCCGGAGGGCAGCTTCAGCAGCGCATACCCGCCTTCCCTGGACACCAACTGCGCCGAGGTCCCGGCCGCGCGCGCCATCTGGGCGCCTTTGCCGGGGCGCATTTCGATGTTGTGCACCACTGTGCCCGCCGGGACGTTCTTGAGCGGGAGCGCGTTGCCTACCAGAATGTCGGATGCCGGGCCGGCCACCACCGTGCGCCCGACGGTCAGGCCTTCCGGCTGGAGGATGTAGCGCTTCTCGCCGTCCCGGTAGTGCAGCAGGGCGATGCGAGCCGAGCGGTTGGGATCGTATTCGATGGCCGCCACCCGGGCCGGCACGCCCACCTTGTCGCGCTTGAAGTCGATGATGCGGTAACGCTTCTTGTGACCGCCGCCGCGGAACCAGCTCGTGATGGACCCGGTCGAGTTGCGCCCGCCGCTGCGCTTCTTGCCCTCCAGCAGCGACTTCTCCGGCCGCTGCTTGGTGATCCCCTCGCGCGAGGTCACCGTCTGGAAGCGCCGGGTGGAGGTGGTGGGTCGATAGCTCTTGATGGCCATGTCAGATCTCCGCGAATTCCGGCACTTTCTGGCCGGGCTTCAGCTTCACGTAGGCCTTCTTCCAATCCGAACGGTAGCCGGAGAAGCGGCCCCGGCGCCGCAGCTTGCCCACGTTGTTGATGGTGCGCACGCTCTGGACCTTGACCTTGAACAGCTTCTCGACCGCCGCCCGGACCTGGGTCTTGTTGGCGTCGGGGGCCACCTCGAAGCACAGCGTGCGTTCGGCTTCCTTCTTCTGGACGCCTTTTTCGGTGACGATGGGCCGCCGGATTACGTCGTAGAGGGTCATTACGCCAGCGCCTCCGAGAGCTTGCGGGCCGCCACCTCGCTCAGCAGCACCTGCTGGTGGCGCAGCAGATGGTAGGTGGTGACCTCCCGGCTGGGCAGCAACGTCACCTTGGGCAGGTTGCGGGAGCCCAGCTTGAGGTGGCGGTTGTCCTCGTTGTCCACCATCAGCACGCTGGCCTGGCCGGCCAGGCGGGCGAGCGCCGCGCGCACGGTCTTGGTCTTGTGATCGGGCAGCTCGAAGGAGCTCACCACCTTCAGCTCCCCGTCGCGCAGCTTGGCCGAGAGCGCCGAGCGCAGCGCGCCCAGCAGCATCTTCCGCGGCAGGCGGTAGCTGTAGTCCCGCGGCTGGGGCCCGTGCACCGTGCCCCCGTGCCGCCACAGCGGCGAGCGGATCGAGCCCACGCGCGCCCGCCCTGTCCCTTTCTGCCGCCACGGCTTGCGCCCCGAGCCCGACACCTCGCTCCGGGTCTTGGTCTTGGCCGTGCCCCGGCGCTGGCAGGCACGGTAGTGCCGCACCGCCTCGTACAGCAGCGCCTCGTTGATCTCGGCGGCGAAGACCGCGTCGGCCAGCGCGAGCTCGCCGACCTTCTCGTTGTTCAGATCCACGACGTCCACGTTCGGCATCGCACTCACCTCTTGGCCCGCCGCACGATCACGTAGCCGCCGTTGGGTCCCGGCACGGCGCCCTTGACCACCAGTACGTTGTCCTCGGAGTTGACTTCGACGACTTCCAGGTTCCGCACCGTGACCCGCTGCGTGCCCATATGCCCGGGCATGCGCTGGCCCGGCCACACCCGCGAGGGGAAGCTGGACGCCCCGATCGAGCCCGGCGCCCGGTGGAACATCGAGCCGTGCGTCGCGGGGCCGCCGCGGAAATGATAGCGCTTGACCACGCCGGCGAAGCCGCGGCCCTTGCTGATGCCGATGACGTCCACCTTGTCGGCGGGCTTGAACTGATCCACCAGCACCTGGTCGCCCGGCCGCAGATCGTCGTCGCCGGGCCCCAGTCGCAGCTCGCGCAGGAACTTGACGCCTTCCACGCCCGCGCGCTTCTTCAGGTGCCCGGTCAGCGGCCGGTTGATGCGCCGCGCCTTGACGAACTCCATCAGCCCGAGCTGCACGGCGCCGTAACCGTCCGCCATCGGCGTCTTCTTCTGCACCACCACGCAGGGACCCGCTTTCAGCAGGGTGACAGGCACCACCTGCCCGTCCGGGCGGAACACCTGTGTCATTCCGATCTTCTTGCCTAGAATCCCTGGAGCCATAAATCACCAGCGTAGGGGTCGGGCAGGCCCGACCCCTACCTCTTGTCCTTCCCAAAGGCCTTGATCTCGACGTCCACCCCGGCCGGCAAGTCCAGCTTCATGAGCGCATCCACGGTGTCCTGGGTGGGTTCCAGGATGTCCAGCAGCCGCTTGTGCGTGCGGATCTCGAACTGCTCGCGCGATTTCTTGTCCACGTGCGGCGAGCGGTTCACCGTGTACCGGTTCTTGATGGTGGGCAGCGGGATGGGACCCGCCACCTGCGCGCCGGTCCTCTTGGCCGTCTCGACGATTTCCGAGGTGGACTGGTCCAGGACCCGGTGATCGTAGGCCTTCAAACGAATCCGAATGCGCTCTCGTATCATGCTGTGTCCATCCCGCCGGGGCCAGGTAGGCCCGGCCCCTACTCGATGATCTCGGTGACCGTGCC
>CAZIRH010000431.1:0-4245 GCA_964541065.1 uncultured Solibacteraceae bacterium | reverse complement strand
GGGCGCATCAAGATCAAGGTGCTGGGCCGCGAGGTGGACCTGCGCGTCTCGACCCTGCCCACGCTCTACGGCGAGAGCGTGGTGATGCGCCTGCTCGACCGCTCGGCGGGCGGCTTCTTCGACCTGCGCCGGCTGGGCTTCGACGAGTTCATGCTGGCGCGCGTGGAGCATTACACCTCGCTGCCGCACGGCATCCTGCTGGTGACCGGGCCCACGGGGAGCGGCAAGTCCACCACGCTCTACTCCGCCCTCAAGCGCATCAACCAGCCCGACAAGAAGATCATCACCATCGAGGACCCAGTCGAGTACCAGATGGACGGCATCAACCAGATCCATGTCAACCCGCAGATCGGGCTGACCTTCGCCAGCGGCCTGCGCCACATCGTGCGCCAGGACCCCGACGTCATCATGGTGGGCGAGGTGCGCGACCGCGAGACCGCCGACATCGCCATCCGCGCCGCCCTCACCGGCCACTTTGTGTATTCCACGCTGCACACCAACGACGCCCCCAGCGCCATCACCCGGCTGACCGACATGGGCGTCGAAAACTTCCTCATCAGCTCGACGCTGGTGGCAGTGCTGGCCCAGCGCCTGGTGCGGGTGATCTGCCCGCGGTGCAAGATTCCGGCCGGCACGCGCCTGGCCCCGGACGGCTCCATGATCCAGTGCTGCCGCGGCGCGGGCTGCGACGAGTGCCTCGGCACGGGCTTCAGCGGCCGGGTGGGCATCTTCGAGCTGATGGAGATGAACGACGAGTTGCGCAAGCTGATCGTGCGCAACGCCGACGCGGTCGAGCTGACCGCTGCCGCGCGGCGCAACGGTATGCGCAATCTCCGCGAGGACGGCTGGATGAAGGCCGCCGCCGGCCTGACCACCGCCGAAGAGGTGCTGCGGGTGACCCAGGAGTTCTGATGGCCAGCTTCTACTTCCGAGCCGTCGCCCCGGACGGCAAAGTGCGCACCGGCACTCTGGCCGGCACGAGCGACCGCCAGATCGCGCAGGAGCTCCGTCGCCAGGGCCTCGTCCCGGTCTACGTGGGCACCCAGCCCCAGAAGACCCGGACCTTGAAACTCCCCACCTGGGCGCACGGCCGGCGCCGGGACGTGCTGTTCTTCACCCAGGAACTGGCCACCCTGCTCCAGGCCACAGTCCCCCTGGACCGCGCCCTGTCGATCACCAGCGAGCTGACCGAGCGGGTGGTCTTCCGCGGCGTCGTCCAGGACGTGCTGCGCATCCTCAAAGGCGGCAAGTCCCTGGCCGACAGCCTGGCCGCTCATCCCGAGTACTTCTCCGAGCTGTACATCAACATCGTCCGGGCCGGCGAGGCCAGCGGCGCGCTGGCTCCGGTCTTCGACCGGCTGGCCGGATTCGAGCGCACCCGGGACGAGGTGCGCAATTACATCATCTCCGCGATGATCTACCCCGCCCTGCTCAGCCTGGTGGGCCTGGGCTCGATCCTGGTGCTGATGAACTTCGTGGTCCCGCGCTTCGCCCAGGTATTCGAGGAGTCGCGCATGCGGATGCCGCTCCCCACCCAGATCCTGCTCGAGCTGAGCCGGATCCTCAAGACCTACGGGTGGATGGCGCTGGGCGCGGCGGCGGCGGTGATCGTGGGGTTCAGAGCCTACATCCGCACGCCGACGGGCCGGCTGTGGTGGGATTCCTTCCGCCTGCGCCTGCCGCTGCTGGGGCCGGCGCTGCGCCGGGCGGAAACCTCCCGCTTCGCCCGCGCCATGGAAACCCTGATCGCCAACAGCGTACCGCTGGTGCAGTCCATCGGCATCTCCGGAGCGATCCTCACCAACCGCCGGATGGCGGCGTCGCTGGAGAGCGTGGCGCAGGGCGTCAAGCGCGGGGAAGGCCTGGCCGGCCCGCTGCGCCGCACGGGCGAGTTCCCCCCCCTGGCCGCGCACCTGCTCAGCGTGGGAGAAGAGACCGGGCGGCTGGATCAAATGTTCGGCCGCATGGCCGACATCTACGAGAGCGAAACCCGCACCGCCGTTCGGAGATTCACCGCGCTGTTCGAGCCGCTGGTGATCCTGGTGATGGGCGTGGTGGTGGGGGCTTTGATCCTGAGCATGCTGCTGGCCATAACCAGCATTAACGAAGTGGCGGTGTGAAATGAACGAGCGTCGCAAGCGAAGAAACCAAGCCGGCGTCACCCTGATCGAGATGCTGGTGGTGGTGACCATCATTGCCATGTTCGCGGGCCTGGCGGCCTACAAGCTGTGGCCCCACGTGGATACCGCGCGCATCACCCGCGCGCGGACCGACATCAACACTCTGATGGGCGCCCTGGAGATGCACCGCATGCGCTACGGCAGCTTCCCCACCACCGAACAAGGGTTGCAGACGCTGCGCCCCTTCCTGAACAGCGACGTACCGCTGGATCCCTGGGGCAAGCCCTACGACTACAAGTACCCCGGCACGCAGGGCGAGGACCCCGAGATCGTCTGCTACGGCGCGGACGGCCGCGCGGGCGGCGAGGGGATCAACGCGGACATCGTGAGCTGGAAGAGCCAGTAGCGAGGTGGGCAGCGTGCGTCGCGGCATCACGCTGGTCGAGCTGGTCGTCGTCATGGCCCTGCTGGGCCTGCTGGCGGGGCTCACCTTCCCGTCGTTCTCCACCGGGCTGGACACGGTGCGGCTGGTCTCGGCCAGCAACTCGCTGGTCAGCTTCTTCAATGCCGCGTTGAACCGGGTCGAGCGCCGCCAGCAGGCGGTCGAGATCGCCATCTCGAAGGCCGGCAACTCGCTGCGCCTGCGCTCGGTCGAGCCGGGCTTCGCCAGAGCGCTGGAGCTGCCGGAAGGCATCACTATTCGCGCCGTGCTGCCACCGCTGCCGCAGGAGGAGGAGCAGGAGGTGCGCTACTTCCTGCTGTATCCGGGCGGCGCGCTGCCCCGCATCGGAGTCGAGCTCGCCAGCCGCAAGGGCGGCCGCCGCCTGGTGCGCGTGGACCCCATCACCGGGGTGCCGCAGGTCGAGCGGATCGAGGCCCCATGAGCACCCGCGGCTTCACCCTGCTGGAGATGCTGGTGGCCACCGTCATCATGGGTGTGGCGGTGGTGGCCCTGCTGGGCAACATCTCGACCTCGATGCGCCACGCCACCGATCTCACCGAGTACGACCGCGCCGCGCTGCTCGCCCGGCGCACCATGGACGAGTTGCTGCTCGACCCGCGCCTGCCCGGACTGACGCCCTTCGGCGCGGAGTACGACCCCGGGCTGACCGGAGGCGTCCCCAGCGGCTGGAACGCCCGCCTCACGGTGTTTCAGGGCCCCCCCCACCCGGCGCTCGGCGCGTCCGCTTTGGAGCGCCTGGAACTCGAGATCTGGTGGATGCGGGGCAGGGAAAGACGCAACGTGACCCTGGAGGGGTTCCGCCGCAGCATGCTGCCCCGGGGGGGAGCCGCGGCGCCGGGAGCACAGCCGTGAACCGCCGAGGCGTCACCCTGCTGGAACTGCTGATCGCCGTCTCGCTGCTCAGCCTGCTGACCACTGGCGTCCTGCTGGCCCTGCGCGTGGGTTTCAGCGCCATGCGCATGACCAACGACCGGCTGCTCGACGCCCGCCGCGTGCTCAGCGCCCAGCGCATCCTCGAGCAGCAGATCGCCGGCCTGATGCCGGTGATCGCCGATTGTCTGGCCGCTCCCCCGCGGCCGCCTATCAAGATGGCCTTCTTCCAGGGCGAGCCCCAGTCCATGCGCTTCGTCTCGAGCCACTCGTTGGGCGAGGCCGCCCGTGGCTACCCCCGCATCGTCGAGTTCCAGGTGATTCCCGGCGAGGCGGACCGCGGCGTGCGGTTGGTGGTCAACGAGCACTTGTACACGGGCCCGCTGAGCGCCGGCCGGTTCTGCTTCGGCCCGGGCGCGGGCGTAATGCCTCCCGCCTTTCCGCCCATCCAGGTGGGGCCGGGCTCCTTCGTGCTGGCGGACAAGCTGGCCTACTGCCGCTTCCTCTACCGCGAGGTTCTGCTCCCGCCCCTGCTGGACCGCTGGACCCCGGTGTGGATCAGGCGCGGCTGGCCCTCGGCGGTGCGCCTCGAGATGGCGCCGCTCGAGGCCGACCCTGCGCGGCCACCCCTGCTCACTGTGACCGCACCCATCCGCATCAACAGGGTGCCATTCGAGGACTATGGGGACTACTGACGAACTGGGGCAGGCCGCCCGGCCTGCCAGCCGACCCCCTGGTCGGCTCCTCTGCGGCCCGACGCCGCCGGCCAGGGGGCCGGCGGCGGGCGGGGGC
>CAZIRH010000430.1:0-4260 GCA_964541065.1 uncultured Solibacteraceae bacterium | reverse complement strand
CGCCCAGCACCTGGGCGCCGCCCGACAACACGGCCGCTCGGGGTTCCGCGGAGGGAAGCGTGAGCCCGGCGGCGTCCGTGACCCGAAGATAGAGCGGGAGGGTCTGTCCCGGAGCGCCCTGCAACGCGTGGCTCAGCACGGTGATGTAGCGCGCCTCCGCGGACCGCACCGCGTACCAGTAGGGCACGCGGATCTCCGCCTCCGCCGCGGCGTCGCGGATGCGCAGGTGCCCCTGATAGACGCCGGGCGCCAGCCCCGCAGCGCTGAGCGTCACGGTGAGTTTTTCGGAAGCGCCGGAATCCAGCGTCAGGCTGCTCGAGGATACCGACGGCGCCGGCCCGCCGTCCTCCGGCACCGCCGTGATCGAAAGCAGGCTACGGCTGGTTCCGGCATTGGCTGCGGTCAGCGTTCCGATGGCCTCCGGCTCGGCGCTGTCCGCACCGAAGCTCAGGGAAACGGGTGAGGCGGTGACGGTGGAGCGGAGCGCGGCGTCCAGGTCGAGCAGGCCCGAGCCGGCGTGTGGCGAGGGCGCTGCGCCGCCGGAGTCCAGCCACAGGGTTGCGGCGGTCCCGACCAGCAGCGAGCGGTACTGCTCGGCGCCGAGGCCCGGCCGGGCGGCCTTGAGCACGGCCGCGGCGCCCGCTACCAGCGGCGCCGCGAAGCTGGTGCCCTGCGCGGCTGCGTAGCCGCTGGCCGCGTACATTCCACCCCGCGGCTCCCAACGCTGGGTGGCGACCAGCAGTTGCAGCCCGGCCGCCGCCAGATCCGGCTTGATCGCGTCCGAGGAGACGGGGCCGCGGCTGGAGAAGTACGCCACTTGTCTGGGACTGACCGTGGTGGCGGCCAGCGCGAACTTCAGTGTGACTTCCAGCGCAGGATCGTCCTTCAGCCGGGTGCGGAGCTCGGCGCCGTCGGGGTCCCGGATGACGGAGGCCGGAAGCGTGGCGCGGCCGACGGCCATCTGGTTGGAGTCGAGCGCCGCCGTGTCGGCGTAGATCACTGCGGCCGCGGCGCCCGCCTGCTGCGCGTTCAGGAGCTTCTGCTCGAAGCGGCAGTTGCCGTAGGTGACCAGCGCCACGCGGCCGAGCAGGCTTTCGGAGGGCAGCGGCTGGCAGGCTGAAGCTGAAGGATCCCAGTCCGCCACGTCCGCCAGGGGCCCGCTCACCGGCTCGCCGAGATCGTAGCGCACCGGGATGGCGACGTAGGAGGCCGACCCTGTGGCGGTAACTGAACCCGCAAAGATGCGGGTGTTCCACGAGGCTCCCACGGTGAGGGCCGACGGCGCGGTGCCCGGTGAACCGATGGTGTTGGGGTCGGGGCCGAGGTTGCCCGCGGAGACGATCACCAGTACGCCGGCGGCCACGGCACGCTCGACGGCGGCAACCAGGGCGTCGTCGGCGGGCCGTGGCGCCGGCACGCAGCTCAGGCTCAGGTTGACGACATCCATGCCGTCGGCCACTGCGTCGTCTAGCGCTTTCAGGACCACGTCACTGCGCGTGAACTCGCTCTGGGCGGTGAATACCTTGTAGTTGCCCAGCCAGGCCTTGTGCGCGACGCCGCTGAGCGGTCCGAACAGGCCCTGGTGCTGGGCGCCACCCGCCGTCATGGCCACCGCGGTGCCGTGACCGTCGGCGTCGCGGGCGGTATCTTCCGGGCCGTCGAGCAGGCGAGCGTAATTGCGCGCCGCGATCACTTTGCCGTTGGTGAACGCCAGGTCCGAATCCTGCCCGGCACGCGGGTAGCCCGGGGGCGCCGCCAGCGAAGGGTCCTGAAACGCCGGGTGCTCCGTGTCGATGCCCGTGTCGATAATGGCGATCTTGATGCCGGCGCCGGCGCTGTCCGCCCCGATGCGCTGGTAGGCTTCCACGACCCGGTGGAGCGCCAGGGCGCGGTCCACGTCGCGCCGCAGGAAGTACACCGGATAGACGCGGGCGACCCCCGGTGTAGCAGCCAAGTCCGCCGCCGCTTCGGGCGGAGCCTGGACCAGCAGGGCGTTGGCCACGGTCGCAACGGAATCCACCACCTGGGCCTGGTGTGCTTCCAGCGCCCGCCGCACCGGCTGTTGCTCGGCCTGAACCGCAGCGCGGCGCGCCGCCTTCTGGGGTGCGCGTGCCGCCGGTGGGCCGCTCAGCTCGACGACGTAGCGGCCAGGAACCATTTGACCCACGAGCACGGGGCTCGCCACGAGCCAAGCCACAATCCAGCGCATACCTATCTTTTCGGTCCGCCTGGACTGAGGTGAAAGCCGGGCTGGCGCGCGGGAATGCCCTTAGAGGCAATACCGTTCAGTCAAGCCTTGGGCACTCGCTCACGCTCCTGGTTTGGTTTGGCTTCGTGTGTGCTCGCAAGCTCTTGCGAAGCCGCGACCGGGCGCCCTCTGGGCGGGGAGCGGTCGGGATGCCCAGACTGAAAGGTATTGCACTTAGGCGCTGCTTTCGAGAGCCGCGGCCAGCTCCGCTTCCTCTTCCGGGAACACCGTCCGCAGGTCGATGAGCAGCCGGCCCCCTTCGATGCGCGCGATGACGGGCGGTTCCGCCGCCCGCAATCGCCTCTCCAGCGCGGCCACGCCCTCCGAGGAGACCGCAATCAGGCACGTAGGCAGCGGCTGCTCGGGGGTCGTGCCCCCGCCGACGAGGGACTCACCCGGCACGAGCTCCGCGCGCAGGCCCGGAAGCCGCTTCAAGAAGGTCTCTGCGCGCGCCCGGATTTCCTCCGCGCCCTGGCGGATCATCTTGAGCGCCGGCACCTCGTCGAAGCGCTCCAGCAGCAGGTGGCGCAGGGTGGTCTCCAGGATGTGGCAAATGACCTTGTCGAGGCGCAGGGCGCGGTACATGGGGTTGCGCCGCAACCGCGCGATCAGTTCCCCATCGCCCGCCAAAACGCCCGCCTGCGGCCCGCCCAGCAGCTTGTCCCCGCTGAACGAGATCAGGTTCGCCCCGGCGCGCAGGCTGTCCTGCGCCCGCGGCTCCTCGACGCCGTACGGGCGCAAGTCAACCACGCAGCCGCTGCCCAGGTCCTCGAAGACCGGAAGGCCCGTCTCCTTGCCCAGGGCCACCAGCTCGCTCAACTCCGGCCGCGCCGTGAAGCCCTGGAGGCGGAAGTTCGACCGATGCACACGCAGCAGCAGGCGGGTGCGCTCGCTGAGGGCGCCGCGGTAGTCGTCGATGTGCGTGCGGTTGGTGGTGCCCACTTCGCGCAGCACGGCGCCCGATTGCGCCATGATCTCGGGGATGCGGAAGCCGTCGCCGATCTCGATCAGTTCCCCACGCGAGACGATGACCTCGCCGCCCGCGGCCAGCTCCCGCAGCGCCAGGTACACGGCCGCGGCGTTGTTGTTGACCACGATGGCCGGCCGTCCCAGCAGGCGCTCGAGCAACCCGGCCACATGCTCGTCCCGCTTGCCCCGCTCGCCCGCCGCCAGATCGTACTCCAGGTTCGAGTAGCCGCACAGCGGAGCGAACGCGGGCAAAGGCGCGCGCCCCAGATTGGTGTGCAGGATCACCCCGCTGGCGTTGATGACGCGCCGTTGCGACGGTCGCGACAGCAGGCCCAGCGCCTGCTCGACGCGCGCCGCGAGCGGGGTCTCCGCGGTGCCCCGCCCCGCCAGGATCGCCGCCCGCGCTTCCGCCAGCACCCGCCGCGTCTCCTCGACCACCACCGCGCGCGGGTAGGTTCCTGAGAGGTGCTCCAGCCGCCGGAGCACCTCGTCCACGGACGGAAGCTGGCGCAACTGCTCGGAGCGGTCCATAGCCGTAGGATAAGGCTCCCGTCTTGTCCGGAGGCAGGTCAGGAGACCTACCCCACTACACGCCGGCGAGCAGCCCCTGCCAGGTCTGTTCCTTCCCGGTGTAGAGCGCCGTGCGGCCCAGAATGCCGATCAGGGTGCTGTGCGCCGAGCGCTCCGCCACGTTCTCGACCTCCCCGCTCAGGATGCGCCCCAGAAACGCCTCGATGCCGTCGTAGGTGATGTCGCGCTTGGACTCGATGGTCTCCACCTGCCTGGGGCCCTTATGGTGCACCAGCCGCGCGCGCGACGTAGCCAGCACGCCCTTCGTGCCGCTGAACTCCTCGCCCACCCGGCTGAAGCCCGGGGGACTGACCTGGTTGGCCTCGAAGTTGACGTGGATGCCGTTGGGAAACTCGAACGACAGCGTCAGGTGATCGAGGATCTCCATCGTGGTGCGCACCTTCGTTCCCGCGTAGCCCACCGCACGAAGAGGCAGGCCCTCCAGGAACCAGTGCAGCACGTCGAAGTTGTGG
>CAZIRH010000429.1:0-4266 GCA_964541065.1 uncultured Solibacteraceae bacterium | reverse complement strand
TTGCGCTATGAGCTGACCCCGCCGTGGCTGAATACGCTGAACAACCAGTTCTCGGTGTACGTACCGCACATTCAGCAGGCCTCGAACGTCGCGGCGGCCGAGACGCCGTACCAGGTGCGCATGGGCCACTGCACGGATCCCTACGCGGGTCCGCCACCGCTGTCGATCCGATGGACAACCGTCAAGGCGGTATGCTCAAACGGCCTTTTGCCGGATCGGCTTATGAAGACGTCGTACCGCGACTTCGCGCCCCGCTTCGGCATTGCGTATTCACCCGATTCGAAGACAGTCATCCGGACCGGCTTTGGCATGTTTTACAACCAGGACATCGGCAACGCTTACTTCGATCTGGCGCGGAACATCGCTGGCCGGGTCACGATCGAGACGGAAGTCGGCACGCCCAGCCTGCTTTACAGTAATGCGGTTCCGGGGGGCGCGGGCGCGATAGCCAATGTGCCGTCTCCGTACGCCTACTCGATGTCAGTGGATCACAGGACCACTTATGCCATTCAGTACCTGCTCAACATCCAGCGGCAGTTAGCGCCGGACTGGGCCGTGGAGGCGGGCTACCTCGGCGGCTTGAGCCGGCACCTTCAGGGTTTCCAGGACGCCAATCAGGGCGTTCCCGGGACGGTCGGCACCGCCACCTCGCGACGTCCCTACCCCGGCTTCAGCAATATCCAGTTGGTCCAGGACGGCGGCACGGGCAGTTACAACTCCTTCGGCACAAAGGTGACTCGTCGTTTCAGCCAGGGTTCCAGCGTGATCGGTTCGTATACCTGGGCGAAATCGATCGACACCACGAGTGGAATCCGCGTTCAGGGGTTTGACACGCTGTACCCGCAGAACAGCTACTGCCTGCGCTGCGAACGCGGGCCCTCTGCCTTCGACACGCAACATCGGTTCGTGACGGCCGTGCTCTACGATTTGCCGGTAGGCAAGGGGAAGACGGCGAGCATCACGAACCCGGTGCTGGATCTGATCGCCGGCGGCTGGAACCTCGGCGGTATCTTGACTCTGCAATCCGGCATGCCCGGCAATCTGGGTATCGGCGGAGTCGATAATGCCAGCACGGGTTCGGGCGGATACGATCGTCCGAACGGGACCGGCGTGAGCCCGTACCTGGCCAATCCCACGCCGTCCCGGTACTTCAGTCTGGACGCCTTTGTCATGGCCCCTGCCGGACAATTCGGCAATGTGGGACGGAACGCGGTGCGAGGGCCGGGAATCATCGGCTTCGACGCCGAGGTACACAAGAGCTTCAGGATGCCGTACAAGGAAGGCCATGCGCTCCAGTTCCGGTTTGAGGCTTTCAACATCCTCAACCACCCGAATTGGCAGATGCCTACCCTGAATATTCTGTCGGGGGCGACGGTCGCCGGGAAGACGGACCGAGACACCCGTCAGGGCTTCGGGGTGGTCACGGCAACATCGACCGCGATGCGGCAGATTCAGTTGGGACTGAAGTACTCCTTCTGATCAGGAGCGCGCCGTCGCGAGCGAATCGCCGGACCGGGCGGTGCCAGGCCATGGGGCCTGGCGCCATTAAGTGGCCGCAGATCCGCGGGCTGCGCGAGATGCTATACTCGGTTTGCGGAATCGCTGCGGTGGGGAAAGGCCGGAATTGCGGGCATACGACAAGCACTACTCAAGGAGGACTTATGAGAATCGTGACGTTGGCGCTGCTCGGTAGCGGCTTGTGCTGGGGGCAGGGGACAGACGAATGCAAGCCCTCAACGCTGAACATCCCGGGCGCCCAGCACCCCTGTGTTTATCCGGATGGCCGCGCGACGTTTCGCGTGGTGGCGCCCGACGCCCAGAAGGTGCAGGTCAGAGTTGTTGGGCAGGGCTTCGACATGGTCAAGGGGGCCGACGGAGTGTGGAGCGTGACCACGACGCCGCTAGTGGTGGGGTTCCACTACTACACACTGGTCATAGATGGGGCCCGGGTGGCTGATCCGGCGACACGGACGTTTTTCGGCTCCGGCTGGGACAATAGCGGGATCGAGATTCCCGAGGCGGCGGATGTAGACTACTACCTCCCGAAAGACGTGCCACACGGCCAGGTCAGTCAGCGGTGGTTCTACTCCAAAGTCACCTCCAAGTGGCGGCGCTGCTACGTCTATACGCCGCCGGACTATGACACCGGGAAGGCACGCTTTCCCGTTCTGTATCTGGTCCACGGCTGGGGAGAGAACGAACAGGGCTGGCACACCCAGGGGCATGTGGATCTCATCCTGGACAACCTGATTGCGGCGAAGAAGGCCAAGCCCATGATCATCGTCATGGACAATCTCAACGCTGTCAAGCCGGGCGAGGACGGGACGATCTTCACGTCGCGCGGACTCCGGCCCCCGCCAAGACCAGCCGCCCCACCGGCCCCGGGAGGGCAGGCAGCGCCCCCCCCGGCAGCGCGCAGCGGCCTGGCCGGTTTCACCGGCGCGACATTCACCGAAATGATGTTCACCGATCTGATTCCCATGATCGAGAGGACCTACCGGGTGCGCCCCGGGCGGGAGTACCGCGCCATGGCCGGGCTGTCGATGGGAGGCATGCAGACGTTCCTGACGACTCTGACGAACCTGGACAAGTTCGCCTACATCGGCGGCTTCAGCGGCAGCACCGGCGGACGTGGGGGCGCATTCGATCCGAAGACCTCCAATAACGGCGTGTTCGCGGATGCCGCCGCGTTCAACAAAAAGGTGAAGGTCCTCTTCCTGGGCATCGGCTCCATGGAAGGCCCGGGCACCAAGAACTTCAGCCAACAGTTGACCAAGGCTGGCATCAACAACGTCTACTTCGAATCTCCCGGCACGGCCCACGAGTGGCTGACGTGGCGCCGGTGTCTGAACGATTTCGCTCCCCGGCTCTTCAAATAAGCGGCACGCAGCGTTCAGAAGGAGGGAGTGATGTCTGCGAGATCACTTACGCTGATCCTACTCATCGTGCCTGTGGCCGCCGGAACTGCCGCGCAAACCCGCGACGCGCCTGAAAGGCGCATCACCCTCACGGTTGAAGCCGGCAAGACCCGCGCTTCGATCTCACCCTACCTCTATGGCCAGTTCATCGAGCATATCGGCGACCTGGTCAACAGGAGTGTGTGGGCTGAGATGCTTGATGATCGGAAGTTCTACTACGACGTCAAGTCGGAAACCGCCGCGCCGAACCCGGCACCAGGCCCGTTTCGAGGCCGCCGGCCCAACCGCTGGCGGCCCATCGGTCCCGACGCCTCGGTGATCATGGACCGCGAGCGCCCTTACGTCGGGGAGCACACTCCCCTCATCAGGCTGGCCGGCCCAGACCCGCGAGGGATTCAGCAGGCCGGACTGGTGCTGCGCAAATCAAAAGTCTACTCGGGGCGAGTGGTGCTGGCTGGGGAATCGGGCGTCGCAGTGCGCGTCAGCCTCGTTTGGGGACCCGGTCCCGGCGAGCGGCAGACCGTTCCGATTACGGGCCTACAGACCACCTACGCCAAGTTTCCCTTCCAATTCACCGCGGGGGGCGATACCGACAATGGGCGCATCGAAATCGCCGGGAGCGGCACCGGGTCGTTCCATGTCGGAGCCGTGTCGCTCATGCCGGCGGATAATGTCCGCGGCTTCCGCCGCGATACCACCGGCCTGTTGAAGCAACTCCGCTCGGGTATGTACCGTTTTCCCGGCGGCAATTTCCTCTCTGCTTACGAATGGCGTGACGCCATCGGCGATCCGGATCGGAGGCCGCCGCGGTGGGACTACGTGTGGTCGGCCTTGCAGCCGAACGACGTCGGTACCGATGAGTTTCTGACGATGTGCGAACTTCTCGGCGTGGACGCCTTCATCAGCGTCAATGCGGGTTTCGGAGATGCTTACTCGGCCGCCGAATTGGTGGAATACGTGAACGGCGCCGCCGACACACCCATGGGGAGGCTGCGCGCCGCTAACGGCCATCCCGCTCCTTACAACGTCAAATGGTGGGGCATCGGGAATGAGATGTATGGAACCTGGCAGTTCGGGTACATGGCGCTCAAGCAGTACGTGATCAAGCACAACATGTTCGCCAGGGCGATGCGCGCGGTGGACCCTACGATCACCTTACTCGCTACGGGCGCCACGCCGGATGAGATGACGGTGAACCGGCTTTCGTTGGCTCTCACCGGCAAAGTTGTGGCCGAGTACGGCTCAGAAGCCGATTGGACCGGGGGATTGCTTGCCCACTGCCTGGACAATATCGACGTCATGTCGGAGCACTTCTACAGCTACGACCGCCAGCGGTTCGACCTCGAGC
>CAZIRH010000428.1:0-4288 GCA_964541065.1 uncultured Solibacteraceae bacterium | reverse complement strand
CAAGCTCAAGCTGCACGGTGTCGCCGACCGCCTCTCCGAGGAGGCCCGCCGCGAGCTGCTCGAACGCATCAAGCACCTCGAGTACTCCGGCTACGAGCTCGAGGCGGCCGAGGGCACCTTCGAGCTGCTGGTCCGCGAGACCCTCCACCCCGGCCTGCACTTCTTCGAGGTGGTCGGCTTCGAGGTCTCCACCAAGGTGGACGGCAACACCCCGCCCCGCTCCACCGCCACCGTCACCGTCGAAACCCAGCACGGCGTGCACTCGGCCACGGCCGCCGGCCACGGCCCCGTTCATGCTCTGGACCTGTGTCTCCGCCAGTGCCTTTCCCCGCTCTACCCCTCCATCGCCAACGTCCACCTCACCGACTACAAGGTCCGCGTGCTCGAGCCCAAGCGCGGCTCCGCCGCCAAGGTCCGCGTCCTGATCGAATGGACCGACCACCGCCGGAGCTGGGCCACCGTCGGCGTCTCTGACAACGTCATCGAGGCAAGCTGGCGTGCCATGGTGGACGCCATCCGCCTCGAACTCATACGCCTCATGGAAAAAGACGAAACCATCGAAAAGGCCGTCGAAGACTACTGCTGGGGCGTGTGAGACCGTGGCGCACGCTCTCACCGTGCCGGGGCGAGACTCGTCTCGACCGCAGCAGTCTCCCTCCCCATCGCCCGCCAGTAGATGCGGCAATGGCTGAAGGCCCCGATCACGGGGCATCCTCCCACGCAGGAGCGCAGGATGACCGCCCACCACTTGCCCCTCCTCGCGCCGACCGCCCCTGTGCGGCTGCTCCACGCAGCCATTCTCCTTTGGCCGCCGGCGCAACTCCTGGCATTCCAGCCTCCCCGGCAGGCTTGTACCCACCAAGGGCCTCTCGTGCTCAGGGGCACCGAGGTTTACACCATCGAGAATGCCACCTTCATCCAGTGCGGCCCCGCCGAGGTTTGCGACCAAGGCCAGCTTGTCATCCGCGACAGCACCGTGGAATTCCGCCAGCACTACCACCACGAACTCCCCGGGCAGTTTCATGGCTCCGCCCAACTGGTCGTGGAACGTAGCCCCGTTGGCGCGCGGTACGGCTACACCGTCTTCTGCTCCGCGAGATGTAACCCGCGCGTTGACAGCAGTACCCTTGTGCGGGCCGGCATTGGGCCGATTGACACGGCAACTGTGTCGATCGTCAACTCCACGGTTGGAGGAGGAGAACTTCGCCGGTTTGGCGCGGATCAACCGCGAACTGATCGGCAGGGTAGAAGCCGTGGATTCCCCCCAACGAGTCGTGCTGGACATGGATTCCACAGCAGGGCAAGCAGGCCGTCAACATGACGCGGCTGAGATGCCATCGTTTCCGGTCCAATGAGGTGCGGCTCCCTCTGACGTGATCGCCTACAACCTGGGCAACCTCTGGCGGCGGCTGGTGCTACCGAAGAGGATCGACCACTGGTCGCGGACGAGCTTGCAGCAACGGCTGGTGAAGACGGGCGGGCGGCTGATCAAGCACGCCCGCTACTACTGGCTGCTGCTGGCCGAGAGTCATCTGACCAGGCGGCTCTTCGGAGCGATGCTGCGGCGGATGGAGGCCCGGCTTTCCGGTACTCGGAAGAGGCAGAGCTGGCCCCTTCCTGGGTCGCCGGAGTCGCTCGGTAAGGAAACAACAAGAGGACGGCTTCAACGGAAGCCATTGGGTGTACAATTGAGGGCGGCCAGGATGCGAAAACGGAAATCCTGGTTGATCATGTAGCCCCCTGGTCACGATTGCATGCAGACGAAAACTTGGCTCCTATCGCTCCCTCTTCTGGCGGGGGCTGCACCGCTATCCGCGGCGGTCGCGCTCTTGGTCGGGGAGCCGTTTGGCAGATTCGCTTTTTTCAGCCCGACCGGGCATGCCTCCATCTACCTGTCGCGCGTCTGTGCTGAATCACCGACGAGGCTTCGACTCTGCGGGCCTGACGAAACCGGAGTGGTGATCAGCCGTTATAACCACGTTGCGGGGTACGACTGGATCGCCATGCCCCTGCTGCCCTACTTGTATGCCGTCAACCGGCCGGAGGACGTGCCCGCATCCGTGGCTGCCGGTGCCGTCGCTCAGCTCAGGGATTCCTATCGCCGGGCACACCTCCAGGAGCTTGCGCCTGACGGGCCGGAGGGGGAGACGCCTAAGGGGAGCTGGATTCAACTGGTCGGCGCCGCGTACGACCGTAGCATCTACGGATTTGCGCTCGAAACCACGCCGGAGGACGACGAACGCTTGATCCTGTTTCTCAACTCACAACGCAACCAGAGGAGGTTCCATCTCCTCTACCGCAATTGCGCGGATTTTGCCCGCAGCATCATCAATTTCTACTATCCGCGCGCGCTGCGGCGGAGTTACATTGCTGACGTTGGCATTTCGACGCCCAAGCACTCGGCCAAAACGCTGGTCAGCTATTGCCGACGTCGGCCTGACCTGAGTCTTTCGCATTTCCTGGTTCCCCAGATTCCGGGCAGACGCAGCAGCGCCAAGGTGCGGGGTGTGAGCGAATCCCTGATCCGGTCGAAGAAGTACGTGGCGCCTTTGCTCCTCCTCGAACCCTGGGCGGCTGTGGCAGCAGGTGTTGCATACCTGACTTCAGGCCGCTTCAATCCCGCCCGGCAGCCCCAGACGGTGTGCACGCCAGGCGCTCTGGCAGCCTGCTTGGCAACCGCAGACGTGGGAGTCCACTCTGGCGGCAGAGCTTTTGCCGGGTGGGCCGGGACCGGTGCGGCTGCTCAAAGATAGACCCAAGCCGGTTGCCATCAGCACTGTCCGGTCACTGGCGCGAGCCGGAAGTCGTGCTGAAGATCCCAGCGCAGCCCACGCTTTGAGAAGCTGTAGGAATGTGAGCTCGCCTGACCGCGCCAGCCGAGTGCCCGGCGGGTCGGCTACGTCAACGCCCCGCCCGAGAGAGCGGTGATTGCCCCTGATCGCGTGCTTTGTCGTTGAAGCCCGCCGCGGTGGCCTTGACGTCATACCCGCCCGGCTGCAATCCGACTGTCGTGTGCACGCCGGCCTCGTTCGTGTGCGCGGTTCGCGACAGGCCGGTGGCCTGGTTTGTCACCGTCACCGTGGCGGTCGGAACCACCGATTGTGTGGGATCGAAAACAAATCCGGACTAAAGTCTTTTGATATGTTCACGACCTCCAACGGGGGCGCTGGTCCGCGCATCGTGCAGAAGAAGTTCAGTCGACTCCGTCACAGTGCGACGACGGTCGGAGGCGAATGTGAGACCGTGAGGGTTACCTGTAAGGTGAGACATGCGCCTCACCGAGCCGGACGAATCCATCGAAAAGCCGGGCGAAGACTACTGCCGGGGGTGCGAGCCGTCACTGGGGCGGCCTCTCCACCCGCGCCCCTTTCTTGTACACTCGTAGTCTGTCCGCCCCATGCGCTACTTTTTCCGCCAACGGATCCCCGCCTTCGACCGCGTGCTGCTGATCGAGAGCGGCGCCCGGCACATCTCCGAGCACCTGCTGCCGCTCCTGCGCAAGACTTGGAAGCCCGGCCTCGGCGTGGACCTCGTCACCTGCTACACCGGCCTGCCTGCCGGCTTCCCCTCCGAGGCCCCGACAAGCTGCCAGCCACAGGCCACCAGCCTTGCCACCCGCGTCTTCCTCATCCACCACTACCGCGGGCGCGCCGGCCGCCGCCGCCTCTACCACCTGCTGCGCTCCCTCGGCTACACCGTCATGGGCGTCATCTGCTCCGGCGAGCCCATCATGACCAAGTGGAAGTGGGCCCTCGCCCTCCGCCTCCCAGTCAAGCTCTTCGTGGTCAACGAGAACGTTGATTTCTTCTGGCTCGATTACAGCCAGTGGCGCACTATTCGCCGCTTCATTCTTTTCCGGGCGGGCCTGGCCGGCGCCGGCGCCGTTCCCACCCTGGCCCGCCTGATGCTATTCCCGTTTACGGTTCTCTATCTGCTGCTTTACGCGGCCACAGTCCACCTCCGGAGAAAGGCTCACCCATGAAAGCGGTTCTGGTCAACCAGTACGGCGGTCCCGAGCAGCTCGAGTACCTCGAAGTCCCCGCCCCCGCGCCCGGCCCCCGCCAGGCGCTGGTCCAGATCGTAGCCAGCGGCGTCAACTTCATCGACGTCTACTTCCGCACTGGCCTCTACAAGGCCGACCCGCCCGTCGCCCTGGGCATGGAGGCCGCCGGGATCGTTCAGGCGGTCGGCCCGGAGGTCATCGAAGTCGTCCCCGGTGATCGCGTCGCCTACGCCATGTGCCGCGGCTCCTACGCTCAGTACGCCGTCGTCCCGGCTTGGCTGTTGG
>CAZIRH010000427.1:0-4305 GCA_964541065.1 uncultured Solibacteraceae bacterium | reverse complement strand
GCGCATGCGCCGCAGCTCCTCCGAGTTCCAGATCTCTCGGAGCGGCCGTTCGCCGATGCGGCCCACCGTTCGCCCGCCCAGCATGTAGCTCTGGCAGCAGGGGTAGACGTCGCCCGAGTGCTTGATGTAGAGGGGGCCGCGCCACAGGTAGTGGCAGGGGTGCTGCCAGTCGCGCGGGTCGTGGCCCGCGGCAGGTTGCATGAGGTTGCTCTCGTCTTCCTTGATGCGCACCTGGTCCACGCCGGGCACGGCGCGCCAGAAACGCACGAACTCTTCGAGCTCGGCGGCGTTCCGCTCCAGGCGGACCAACTGCACCACCACCTGGAGCTGCGAGCGCCGCTGGTGCTTCATCCGGCAGAAGCGGACGAAGTTGTCGCGCACCTGCTCGAAGCGCGCGCCCCGGCGGTAGAACTCAAAGGTCTCCTGGCGCGCGCCGTCGGTCGAAAGGGTGAGCTGCTCGAGGGAGGAGCGCAGGATGCGGTCCGCGGCCGCTTCGTCGAGCAGCACGCCGTTGGTCGAAAGCAGCGTCGAGACGCCGCGGCGCGCGCACCGCTCGATGCGGTCGTAGATCCGGGGATCGAGCAGCGGCTCGCCCAGCCCGATCAGCATCATGTGCTCGGCGGTCGCCCCGGCCTCCGCCACCAGGCGCTCGAAGACCGCCTCCGGCATGTCCTCCTTGGGCTGCGGGAGGCTGGCCCGAGGGCACATGGGGCAGTAGAGATTGCACTTGGCGGTGGTCTCGACGATGTACTCGACGGGCAGGCCGCCCAGCCGCTCCCGCCGCGTCAGGTAGCCCCAGAGAAGCTTGTGCCGGTTCGTGAAGCGCAATCGAGTTGACTACGTCCGCACCAGGCCGAAGCGCTCTTCCAAGCGCTCGATCCGTCGGGTGAGTTCCGAGATCTCCTTGTGGAACTCCAGGCGCAGCTCGGCGAAGCCCTGCTTCATTTCGGCGGTCAGCTTCTTTTCGACCGCTTCAATCTGGTTGCTCAGGGCGCGGGTGTTCAGCCAGGCACTGAAGAGAACCACCATCAGGCTCCCGAACAGGGCGAGGATTGCGGGCATCCACTCCGTCATGGCTGACTCCATTATAGCTGACGCGCCGTCGTCTTCCGCTCACCTGTCCGGGAAGAACGGGAACAGCCGCCGCAGTTCCTTGTCGGAGGGGCGGCTGCCGTACTCGCAGACCTCGAAGGCTTCGACGTGGCGGACAGAATCGGCCTGCGCGCCGTACCACTTGCGCAAGGCTTCGCGCACGGTCTCGCCGAGCGGGCGGCCGAAGCGGCCCTTGCGCAGCCACTCGCGGCGCGCCCCCGGGTCCTGGGGCACCTTGTCGAGATTGCCGGCCACCCAGGGCAGCCACTCGTACACCTGGGACTCGTGGGCATCGAGCGCGGCGAACTTCTTCTCGATGACCTCGTCGATGGCCACGGCCACGTCGGGGCGGAAGGGGTTCGGCCTCTGGAAGCCGTCCTGGAAGTACATGAAGACAGGGTTTCTACGCAGCGGTGGCGTGTCCGGGCAGATGTTGGGCACCACCACCATGTAGGCGGCGTCCTGGACCAGGATGCCGGTGTAGCGGTGGTCGGGGTGGTAGTCGTTGGGACGCGGGGACAGCACCAGGTCGGCGTTCCACTGCCGGATGCGGCGAATGATTTGGCCGCGCACCTCGAGCGTGGGTAGCAGTTCGCCGTCGTGGTTATCGAGGGTTTCGTACTCGGCGATGCCCAGGCGGCGGCCGGCTTCGCGGGCTTCAGCCCGGCGCCGCATGGCCAGCGCGCCGCCGCCCTGGCTCTGGTGGCCGGCGTCGCCACTGGTCACCGAGACGAACTTGACCAGGTGGCCCAGGGCGGCCCATTTGGCGGCGGTGCCGGCCACGCGGCTGTCGCAGTCATCGGGGTGCGCGCCGAAGGCGATGATGCGGAGCTTGCCATCGGAGGTCTGCGCGGACAGCGCGCCGGCCAGCAGGATGCCAGCCGCGAGAGAAAGCATTCTGGACATTGGGTGCCTCCTGAGTTGCCATAGAGTAGTCACAGCCAACTACGTACTATATATCCTTTATGTGGAGGGAGGTGGCGCCCGGCCGACCCCGGATCTGGAGGGGCGGGGTATAGGATGCTCGGATGACAACCCTGCTTCAGGATCTGCGCTACGCCCTGCGGATGCTGACCCGCAATCCCGGCCTTACGGCCGTGGCCCTGCTCACCCTGGCCCTGGGGATCGGCGCCAACACCGCCATCTTCAGCGTGGTGAACACGGTGCTGCTGCGCCCCCTGCCCTACCGCGAGCCCGACCGCCTGGTGTGGGTCTGGGCCCAAAGCCCGCGGCAGGGGATTCCGTTCCACTTCTTTCTGTACCCGGACTTCGTCGAGTGGCGCTCACAGGCGCGGTCCTTCGAGGCCTTGGCGGCCTATGCCCCCGCTGCGGTCGCGCTGACCAACGGGGCCAGCGCGGAGGCCGAGCATGTGCCGCGGCTGCGGGTGAGCGCGAGCTTCTTCCGCGTGCTGGGCGTGCCGCCGGCCCTGGGGCGGGATTTCGTCGAGGCGGATGATCGGCCCGGCGCGCCGCGGGTCGTCATGATGACCCACGAGCTCTGGCAGCGGCGGTATGGCTCCCAAGGCAGCGTGGTGGGGCGCACGATCACGCTGGATGGAGAAGCGTACAGCGTGATCGGAATTCTGCCGGCGGGGTTTCGGACGGCCAACATGACGGTGCAGCTCTACACGCCCATCGCGCTGGACAGCAGCCGCACCGGGCCGGCACGGGGGTTCAGTCATGGGGCGTTCGCGCGGCTCAAGCCGGGGCTCACCGGAGCGCAAGCCCAGACCGAGACCAACGTCCTGGTGGACCGGCTGGATCCGAATTTCTTCCGCCGGGGCGGGCGCGGGCTCCGGCTGTGGGGAGTGCGGGAGTTCTTGGTGCGGAACGTGCGGCTTAGCCTCCTGGTCCTGACTGGGGCGGTGGGCTTGGTGCTGCTGGTGGCCTGCGCCAACGTAGCCAACCTGCTGCTGGCGCGCGCGACCACGCGACAGCGGGAGATCGCGGTGCGCGCCACGCTGGGGGCGGGCCGCGGCCGCCTGATGCGGCAATTGCTCACCGAGAGTTCCTTGCTGGGCCTCCTGGGTGGGGGCTTGGGACTGCTCGGGGCCTACTGGGGCGTCAAAGCGCTGGTGGCGCTTACGCCGCCGAACTACCCGCTGGTCGAGGGCTCCCGCATCGACGGTCCCGTCCTGGGCTTCACCGTTTTGGTGTCGCTGGCCACCGGGTTGTTGTTCGGGCTGGCGCCCGCGGTTTCACTCTCCCGGGCCAGTCTCCAGGAGGCGCTCAAAGAGGGCGGCCGGAGCGCGACCGGAGGCGCGCGCCACAGCCGCCTGCGCAGCGCGCTGGTAGTGGCGGAGGTCGCGCTGGCCGCGGTGCTGGCGGTCGGGGCGGGGCTGCTGCTCAAAGGTTTCTGGCGCCTACGAGCGGTGAATCCAGGTTTCGACGCGAGGGGCGTGTTGACCGCCGGACTGAGCCTGCCGGCGGCCTGGTACGCGACGCCCCAGAAGCGCGTGGCCTTTCATCAGGAGCTGGCGAGTCGCTTGGAGACGCTGCCGGGCGTGTCGGCCGCGGGTATCGTGACAGCGCTCCCGCTGGCGGGCACGAACACCGGCACGTCCATCCACCTCGAGGGAGGGCCCGAGCCGCGCCCCGAGGAGGCGCCCGTAGTGTGGTTCCGCGCGGCCAGTCCGGGCTACTTCCGGGCCATGGCTATCCCGCTGAAGCGGGGCCGGCTGATCAGCGAGCGTGACCGCGAGGGCGCCGAGCCGGTGGCGCTGGTCAACGAAACCATGGCGCGACGGTTCTGGCCGGGCCAGGACCCGATCGGCAGGCGCTTCGGCTGGGGGCTGACTCACCGGCCGGCAGCGCCGGGTCGTCCCCCGCCGCCGTGGATCAGGGTGATCGGCGTGGTGGGTGACGTGCGGCACACGGCGCTGGCGCAACCGCCTGAAGCGGAGTTCTTCGAGCCCTACCCGCAACGTCCCTTCCCCGCGGTGACGGTGGTGGTGCGCACCCCCGCGGAGCCGGAGCGGTTTGCGCCTTCCTTGCGCGCCACGGTGGCCGCGGTGGACAAGGGGCAGCCCGTGGCCGAGGTCACCTCGTTGGAGCGGCGGGTGTTCGACTCGATCGCGCCGCAGCGGCTGGCCACGGTGCTGCTGGGCATCTTCGCGGGCTTGGCGCTCTCCTTGGCGGCCGTGGGGGCTTACGCGGTGATGGCGTTCTCGGTGGAACGGCGGACGCACGAGATCGGGGTGCGCCTGGCGCTGG
>CAZIRH010000426.1:0-4308 GCA_964541065.1 uncultured Solibacteraceae bacterium | reverse complement strand
GGGGATCGCGCGCGCTGAGGACGACTTGGTAGCTCTCGCGCTCGGAGGGAGCCAGCGGCGGCCTGCCCGGCGCGCGCGCCACCAGCGCCAGCAGCTTCAGCACCGCGTAGACGTCGCCTTCCTCGGGCATCGCGGCGTCGAATTCCTGGGTCCGCAGCCGCAGCCGGCCGCCGCGTTCCGCCACCCGCCAGGCCAGGAAGGCGCAGCAGTCCACCGCCCGCTCGAACCAGTCCGCCAGCTCCGCCGGCGCATCCAGGTCCAGAAAGATCTCCGGCAGCCGCTCCTGTTCGCGCACGAACTCGCGCACCTGGAGCTGGCCGGTGTGCGCGGTGGCCTTCCAGTCCATGTGGCGCGCGCTTTCCAGGGCCTCGTACGGGCGGATGCGGTAGAAATCGTGTCCCCGGCCGCGCTGGTAGATCTCGATGTCGTTGCGCATGGCGCCGAACAGGGCCTCGAAATCCGGCCAGGGCTGGATGGAAGGGTAGACCAGGACCTGGCGGCGGAGGGCCACCTCGGCCCGGCGCACCAGGAAGCCGAACGGGAAACTGGTGGAAAACTCGAAGCTGCTCTCGCTGTGCGGGCCGCGGGCGGGGAACCAGACTTCGACGGGAGTCTCCAGGGTCGCTCCTCCGGGCAGCACGGGGAAATACAGCGGCGACAGCACGCTGCCCGCCGCGCCGCTCAACTGCACGGAGAAGGCCGGCACCCAGCGCTTGGTGTTGCGCACCCAGACACGCGCCGCCAGCTTCTGCCGCGCCGAGATGTGATCGGGCAGCAGGAAGTCCAGCTCCAGACCGGCCAGGGCCAGGCGGCCCAGGAAGTTCGAGACCAGCAGCGCGGCCAGCATGGTGGCCAGAATCAGGAACAGCAGGTTGTTGGCCGTCATCAGCGCGGCGCTGCCTACCGCCACGGCGCCCGCCAGGAACAGCCATCCCCCGCGCGTGACGCGCCGCCCGGGGGCGCGCTGCCGCGTCCAAAGCCAGAGCCGCCCGAGGGTCCGCATTTCGGTCACGTGGCGGGCTCAAACGGCCACTGCCGCTGCCGTCGCGCCATCGCCAGGTAAACGCCGACGCCTACGAGCAGGGTGAGCAGTCCGAACAGGATGAACTTCAGACCGAGCGAGGAGAACACGTAGAGATACCCGGCCAGCGAGACCAGCGGCGGCAGCGGATACAGCCACGCCCGGAAAGGCCGCTGGATATCGGGCCGGTTCTTCCGAATGAGGAACAGCGCAATCACCTGCGCGTTGAACTGGATGAGGATGCGCGCCGCCATCAGCGCATCGATTACCTCCTGCAAGGTGAAGAAGCTGGCGACGATGGCGCCGACGCCGATCAGCAGCAGGGAGCGGTGAGGGAATTCCTGCGGGTGCAGCTTGCCGAACCAGCGCAGGAACACTCCATCCTGCGCTGCGGCATAGGGCACCCGCGAGTAGCCCAGCAGGAGTGCGTAGATGGAAGCGAACGCGGTCACGATGATCAGCCCGGCCAGCACGTAGCCGGCCCACGGCCCGTAGACCCGCCCCATGAACACACTGCCGAGCGACTCCGAGGCCATGCCTTCCCGCCACGGCACCACGCCGATGAAGCCGAAGGCGATAGCCACATCAATCAGGGTCACGCCCAGGATGGAGTAGACCACCGCGCGCGGAATGGTGCGGCCCGGCTCGCGGACCTCCGCGCCCAAGTAGCACACCTGGTAGTAGCCCAGGAAGAGATAGAGTACCTTGGCGCTGCCTTGGCCCAGCCCTTGCAGGAAGTTCAGGTCAAACCTCCAGGCGTTGGGCGGCAGGTCGAAGGCCAGCGCCGGGTTGAAGCGCAGGATGCCCGTCAGCACCACCCATCCGGTGGTGACCATCATGACAATCCACAGTCCCAGCATGATCTTGGCGATGTCGGTGATCTTGCGGTACAGCGCGACGATGAGCACCACGCCGACGCCTGCCGCCGCCAGTTTCATCTGGAGGTCGCTCATGCCGGGCCAGAAGACTTTCAGATACATCGCCAGCCCGATGTTGCCGCTGGCAATCTCCAGCGGCCCGGCGAACAGCAACTGCCAGATGAACAGAAAGGCCAGCAGGCGGCCCCAGGCGCGCGGGCCGAAGCCCTCACGGAGGAAGACGTAGGTGCCGCCGGCGGCGGGCAGCGCGGCGCCCAGTTCCGCCACCACCAGGCCGTCGGCCAGGGCGATGATCACTCCCACCAGCCAGGCCAGGTACGACTGTGGCCCGCCCAGGGTCATCAGGATGAGCGGCATGGTGATGAAGGGGCCGATCCCCACCATGTTTGACATGTTGATGGAGGTGGCGTTCAGGACACCGAGTCGCCGATGCAGTGCGGGCTGGGAGGGTTCGGACATGACAGTGTAGGCTACCACTTTGAATTGTCCCCTGGGGAGGTGGGATGATAGCCTCGGAGGTGCCATGAGAGGCATTGTGTTGCTGCTGGCGGCCGGCCTGGGCCTGGCCGGCGACTTCAGGCCGCTCTTCAACGGCAAGGATATGACCGGCTGGGTGATGGTCGGGCCCGGCCGTTTCGTCCTCGAGGACGGCCTGCTGAAGACCGAGGGCGGCATGGGGCTGCTGTACTACGCCCGCGAGAAGCTGGGCCACTGCACGCTGCGGGTGGTCTACAAGACCGCCTCTCCGCAAGCCAACTCCGGCGTCTTCATTCGTCTGCCCGAGCCGCCCAAGGATCCCTGGTACGCCGTGCACAACGGTTACGAGGTGCAGATCGACGCGGGCGGCGACGACTGGCACACCACCGGCGCGCTGTACTCGCTGAGCAAGGTCTCCCAGCGGGCGCAGAAGCCGGCGGGCGAGTGGAACACCATGGACATCGTGCTCCAGGGCCAGAAGACGACCGTGATTCTCAACGGGCAGCAGGTGAACGAATTCGACGGCAACCAGGCAGTGCCGCCGCGCAAGATGTGGTACGAGCCCGCGCGCGGCCCGCGGCCGGACGCCGGCTACGTCGGCCTTCAGAACCACGACGCGCGCTCGGTGGTCTACTTCCGCGAAGTGAGCGTCAAGAAGGACTGACGGGAACCTTCTGCCGCGCCGCTGCGTAGTCTATCGGTGAGGGTGAAGGCGTGTTGACCTTTGTGCTCTGGTTGATCCTGTTGGTGCTGTGCTGGCCGCTGGCGCTGGTGGCGCTGGTGCTGTACCCGCTGGTGTGGTTGTTCCTGCTTCCGTTCCGCCTGGCGGGGATCGCCGTGGGCGGGGTGCTCCAGCTCGTGTGGGCCGTGGTGACCCTTCCGGCGCGGCTGCTGGGCGGGATGGGCCGGGCGTAGGCGCCCGCTTCACTGCGGGTAGCGTCGGCCGATCTTCATCACAAGCCCGTGGAAGCGGTGGAACCAAGCCGCTCCGGGCAGGAACATGTGCGGGCAGTAGCCGGCCACGGCGCGGATTCCCTGGCCTCGGCAGAAGTCCAGCGCGGCCGGGCTGGCCCGGAGCATCCAAACCAGGCGGATGCCGGCTTCCGCGCAGTCCCGCGCCACCTGCGCGGCGACCGAGGGCGGGGTTAGCAGCAAGGCCGCCCCGGCGGGCGGTTGGATGTCCTGCACCCGCGCGCAGCAGGGCAGGCCGTCTATCTTACGGACGTTGGGATTGACCGGCACAATGTCATAGCCGCGCTGGCGCAGCTCCCGAAACAGCCCGCTGCTGAAGTGCCGCGGGTCGCGCGACACCCCGACCACGGCGATGCGCTTCTGCCTCAACAGGTCCTCGATCGCCTCGCGTGTTTCGCCCATGTCGAGCATTATACGGTGGCATAGGCATTCTTGCCTGTGTGTCGCGTGTTGCCCAACAGGCCGGGAGGCCTATTCCACCTGTTCGGCGCTCAAACTGGGGAAGGGCAAGGCATTGCGGGGGTTGCCACCGACGTGCGGAGGGTGTACATTCGATTGGTTCGGCGGATCTAGAACGGAGGCTCTGATGCACAAGCCCACCCTGCCAAACCGGCTGAAGATCCATGCGATCACGGCCGGAGTACTCGCCATTGCCCTGTCAGCGGTCTTCGCACAGGCGCCGGTGCAGCCGGCCAAGCCCGCGCCGCAAGGCCCGTGGATGGACAAAGATTTGTCGCCAGACCGGCGGGCCGAGTTGGTCCTCGAGCAGATGACGCTCGAAGAGAAGATCGGTCTCCTCCACGGGGCCGGCATGATGGGATTCGGAGGCGCCCCCGGAGCTGCTCCGGGCGGGCCGTCGCCAGCGCCTACCAGGTCACTGGGCGGCGCGGGGTTTATCCCGGGAATCGCTCGGCTGGGAATCCCCGATCTCCAGATGGCCGACGCGTCCGCCGGCGTCAC
>CAZIRH010000425.1:0-4310 GCA_964541065.1 uncultured Solibacteraceae bacterium | reverse complement strand
ATGGAACTCGCTTCGCCCGCCTAAGAACCGGGCCGGGCGCGATCCAGCAACCGCTCCATCGTGGTCATTATATCGACTGGCAAGGGGAAGACGATGGTGGTGTTCTTCTCGGTGCCGATCTCGACCAGCGTTTGCAGGTAACGCAACTGGATGGCCACCGGCTGGCGCTGGAGCACCTCGGCGGCCTGGCTTAGCTTCTCCGCGGCCGAGTACTCGCCCGCGGCGTGGATGATCTTGGCCCGGCGCTCGCGCTCGGCCTCGGCCTGGCGGGCGATGGCGCGGATCATCTGCTCGGGCAGATCCACCTGCTTGACCTCCACCAGGCTCACCTTGATGCCCCAGGGTTCGGTGTGCTTGTCCAGCACCTCCTGGAGGCGGGTGTTGAGCTTCTCGCGCTGGCTGAGCAGCTCGTCCAGTTCCACCTCGCCCAGCACGCTGCGCAGGGTGGTCTGGGCCAACTGCGAGGTGGCGTACAGGTAATTGGAAACCTGGAGGATCGCGCGGACGGCGTCCATGACCCGGAAGTACACCACGGCGTTGACCTTCACCGAGACGTTGTCCCGCGTGATCACGTCCTGCGGCGGCACTTCCAGGGTCTCGATGCGGAGCGAGACCCGCACCAGGCGGTCGATGGGCCGGAACACCATGATCAGGCCCGGGCCCTTGGGCTGGGGCAGCACGCGGCCCAGCCGGAAAATGACCCCGCGCTCGTATTCCGCCAGGATGCGGATCGAGAACAGCACGTACAGCACGATGATCCCGAGCACCACGTATGTTTCGGGCATGTCATTCCCCCACTCTCGGCAGCACGGGTTCGACGCTCAGCGTCAGTCCTTGAATACCGGTGACCCGCACCGGGGCGCCGGCTCCCACCGGCGCCGAGGCGACGGCCTGCCAGTATTCCCCGTGGATGAAGACCTTGCCTTTGGGCTCCAGCGGCGTGTAGGCCACGCCGGTCTGTCCCAGCATTTCCGCAGTTCCGGTGATGACCTTGCTGGCCCGCGCGCGGATGACCAGCGAGACCAGGAAGGTGGTGATGATGGCGAAGGGCAGCGCCAGGCCGACGGCCGTCCCGAGCCGGATGCGCAGCTCGGGCAGCGGGCTGTCGATCAGCAGCAGCGCGCCCAGCACCATGGCCAGCGCCCCGCCGGCGCCCAGGATGCCGTGCGAGACGATCTTGGCCTCCAGCACGAACAGCACCACGGCCAGCAGCAGCAGCGCCGCCCCCAGCCAGTTGATGGGCAGCAGCGACAACCCGCTCAGGCCCAGCAGCACCAGCACGGCCCCGCCCACCCCCGGCGCGATCAGCCCCGGCGAGCTGAACTCGGCGTAGATCCCCAGCGCGCCCAGCACCAGCAGCACCAGCGCCAGGTTGGGATCGGCCACCGCGCTCATGATCCTCTCCCGCAGCGTCTTCTCGTAGTCGCTCACCGTGGCGCCCGTCAGTCGCAGCGTTTGCCTGCGCCCGTCGAAGCGCGTGATCTCGCGGCCGTCGAGCTGCCTCAGCAGGTCCACCTCGTCGGCGGCGATCAGATCTATGAGCTTGCTGTCCAGCGCCTCTTTGTCGGTGAAGGATCTGCTCTCCAGCACGGCCTTCTCGGCCAGCGCGCTGTTGCGGCCGCGCTTGGCGGCCATGCCGCGCACCGAGGCGGCGGCGTCGTTCTGCACCTTCTGGCGCATCACCGGGTCCATTTCCTGGCCGAGCAGCACTGGAGCGGCGGCCCCGGTGTTCGTGCCGGGGGACATGGCGGCGATGTCTCCGGCGCCCAGGATGAAGAAGCCCGCCGAGGCCGCCCGTCCCCCGCTGGGGGTGACGAAGGTGACCACCGGGACGGCCGATGCCACGATCTTCTCCACCGTCTGCCGCGTGGCCTCCAGCAAGCCGCCGGGCGTGTTCAACCGCACCAGCACCAGCGCGGCGTTCTCGCGCCGGGCCTGCTCGAGGGCGCGCCCGACGATTTCCGCGGTGACCGGATGGACCACGCCGTCTATGCTGATGGCGATGACGCGGGGCAAAGCATACAGGCCCGTCCCCAGCAGCAGTCCGAGGAGTGCGATTCGCAGTCTCATGCGCCGAGCTATTCAACTATAGCACCGGGCGTCGTGGAACAGGCGGTTTCCCCTGCGCCCCGATTCCCTCACAGCGCGGCGTCACCGTCGCCAAACCAGCGAGGCGGCTGCGCCACTACCGGGCCGAGCCGCCGAACAGCCCGGACAACCACGCTGGCTTCTGCTTCTTGGTTTCGCTCGGCCCGGCCAGCCGCTGCGCCAGCGTGGCCAAGCTCTTGCCCAACTTGCTGCCAGCCAGCACGGGTCTGCCTTCCAGCAGCGACTTCTGGACGGAGTCGTAGTCGCTGGGCAGCACGTGAAACACTTCGCCGCGCAACGCAGTTTCCACCTCTGGCTGGGACAGGCCGACGTCGGGACGGTGGCGGTCCACCACCAGACGAATCTTCGAGCGCGGGATGCCGTTGGCCTCCAGGTAGGACAGGGCGCGCTGGGTGGCGTGCAGCGCGGGCAGCTCATTGGTGGTCACCACCAAGACCTCGTCGGCGTGGTCGGCCATCGCCAGGTTCCAGTCCCCATAAGCTCCCCCGGTGTCCAGGACAATCGACTTGTAGATCTGCCGCGAGTAGCGCAGCACAGGCCCCGGATTGCCGGCCTCCGAGATCGCGTCCACCGGGTTCTCCGGCGAAAGCAGCACATCCACTCCCTGGCAAGGGGTGATGATGGCTTTCCACAGGTCGCTGTCAAGGGTCGAGGCCCGGGTCAGGGCGTCCAAAAAGCTGTAGTTGGACTTCAGCTTCAGCAGGAAGGCCAGGGTTCCGGTCAGCGGGTCCATGTCGGCCAGAAGGACCTTGCCGTTTCCGGGACGCAGCAGATAGTACGCCAGGTTGCAGGCCAGGGTGGTGGCGCCGCAGGCGCCTTTGCCAGGCATGACGCAGTAGACGTGGCACTGGCTGCCTTCGGCGGGCCGAACCGAGGGGCGCGTTCGGGCCAGCTTCTCCAGCGCCGCCTCCAACTGATCGGGCGTGAAGGGACGGATCAGGAACTCGCCGGCGCCCTGGCGCAGGCAGCGCAGGATCAGATCGGGGTCGTTCTCCACCAGCAAAGCCACCACCGGCACTTCCGGCGCCAGAGTCACAAGCTCGCTGAGAAGCTGAAAGGCGACCTCGCGGTTTGAGCAGGCGTCCAGGAAGCACATTCGCGCCCCGGCGCCCGTCACCGCACGCGCCAGGACGCTCACTGGAGGGTAACTGGCCAGGACCACGGGTGCGGCACCCCGCGGCTCACCGCCCAGCAGAGTGACCAGTTCGCCCGCCATGTCGCCGTCGGGACAGATTACCAGCGCCTGTCCTGGTCCGGTCAGCGGCATGGACTTGAAACTAGGCATGACGGGTCGGGATACCACCTCCCCGGACTGGTCTCCACCTTATGATCGACCGCCACGGAGCCGGCTTGAGCGGAAACCACAGCCGGACGCGCTAACAGCCCGTGGAGTGTGAAAGAATCCGGGGACACTCCGGGCTGGGTGCGTCAAACCAGTCACCTGGGAATGAGCGCAGGCGTGTCCCCAGGATTCTTTCACGGCTCCTTCAGCTTGCCAACGGACTTTTTCCACGGGCCGCTAAAGGTTTGTGGGAGCTTGCCGATAGGGCTGCTGAGAGCGGCCCGCAGGCCGGGTCCGCCCCACAAGTCGTTGTGCGCCAAGGCCATGAACACAGGACCTCGCAAATCCGTGGCCGCCTGCGAAAGCCAGCCGGTGACTGCCGAAGGCTTGCGCAGCTTGGTCGGCCAGAGTCCTGATCTGGAGTTCATCGCCGCGGTGGATTCACCCAGCGCGGCCTTGCGGCTGGCCTGCACGCAGCCGCCCGCCGTGCTGATCCTCGACAAGGCTTTCGGCGCCCAAGCCCTGCTGGAGGTGATCGCCGCCCTGCGCGCCTCCGGGCCCGGCACGGCTGCGGTGGTGTGGGGGATCTCGATTACCGAGGGAGAAGCCCTGCGCTTCATGCAGGCCGGCGCCAAGGGGGTCATCCGCAAGTCGGCGCCGCTGGACTGCCTGCTGGAGTGCTTGCGGGAGGTCGCCTTCGGCAGCACCTGGATGGAGGAGCGCCCCCTGCGGGACCGCGCCCGCGCCGTGGGCAACTCGGCGCCCGAGTTGACCCAGCGCGAGCGGCAGGTCCTGGAGCTGGTGGCCCACGGCCTCAAAAACCGGGAGATCGGCGCCGAGCTGGGCATCCGGCCCGGAACGGTCAAGGTCCACCTCAAACACATCTTCGAGAAGACCGGAGTCCGTGGCCGTTTCGGGC
>CAZIRH010000424.1:0-4316 GCA_964541065.1 uncultured Solibacteraceae bacterium | reverse complement strand
CCGCGCTGCCGGGCTCGATGAGCGTCTCGGGCGCGGTGCGGGTGCTGGCCTCGGAGCTCTCACCCTTCCCGCCGCGGCGGCGGGCGGGGTGAGGCAAATGGCCCAGTGTAATGCGTGAAGCTGCGTAGTGGACGGAGTGGCACGGAGGCAAGTGCAAGCGTCTGCAATAGCGGCGCTTTGGTCCCCTGCGTGCAGTGTCGAGGGCAGACAATAAGTCGCAACCGACTTATTCGCATCCCCCGGCGACGAGTCCCAGCTCGTCGCCAGCCCCTCTGAGTGAGGCCCCGTATTCCCCAACCGGGGCCTCACCTGTGTGAACGCCTGCGGGGCTGGTTCCTGGAGGCGGGGGCGCCCCGGCTCAGCTTTCGGAGACCGATTTCTGGGCCAGTTCGCCGAGGATGGGCAGCGAGAGGTCCTGCCCCTGGCTCACCTTGATGAGCATGAAGATCGACACGCCGAGCAGGGCCAGTTGGAGGATGTCATCCAGACGGAAGTACCGGGTGGGGAAGGGAATGGGGGAAAACACCCAGCGCACGATCAGCCAGGCCACGAACAGGTACAGCCCCTGGAAGGCGTGGAAGCGCACGGTGCGGTTGGCGCGGAAGCGCTGGGCGGCTAGCACCACGATGGCCGCGATCCAACCCGCGAACGGGATGTAGCACAGCAGCGAGGCCGTCCGCGGGCTGATGCCGGAAAGGGCCTCCGCGCCCGGAGCTGCCGGCTGGGGGGTGCCGCAGCCCCGGCAATACAGGTCCTGCTCGGTCACCTGGCTACCGCAACTGGAGCAGAATGGCATCGCGGCCTCTACCGGTTTCTACGATGGCCTCAGGCGGCTGGTTCCCACGATTGCGTTCGCCACCGCCGGCTCTCCACTATGATACGAGTTTCCAGCGGGGCTTTCACCGCAGCCCACAACTGCAACGACCCTACGAAGTTTTGCCAGCCCCGGCCGCCCTCCGGTACAATCGAAAGCATGAGACCAGTGTGGTGTGCGAGCATTCTGCTGGCCGGCGCGGCGCTGCTCGCCGGCAAAGACCCCTCCGAGGTCCAGCGGCTGAAGCGGGCCACGGAGGTGTTCCGTGAAATCATGGACACCCCTGACAAGGGCATCCCCCAGAGCCTGCTGGACCGATCTCACTGCGTGGCTGTGATCCCCGGCATGAAGAAGGGGGCCTTCATCTTCGGCGGCAAGTACGGCCGGGGCTTCGTGGCTTGCCGCGCCAGCGGTGGCGCGGGCTGGAGCGCCCCGGCGGCGGTGCGCATCGAGGGCGGCAGCTTCGGTCTTCAGATCGGCGGCGCCGAGACCGACGTGATCCTGCTGGTCATGAACGAGCCCGGGGCCGAGCGTCTGCTGGCGAGCAAGTTCACGCTGGGCGGCGACGCCTCGGTGGCCGGCGGCCCGGTGGGGCGCGAGGCCACGGCCCAGACGGACGCCTACATGACGGCCGAGATCCTGTCGTGGTCCCGTTCGCGGGGCTTGTTCGCCGGCGTGTCGCTTTCCGGGGCCACGTTGCGGCAGGATCTGGGGACCAACCGGGCGCTGTACGGGAAGACCCTGGAGAACCGCGAGATCCTCAAGGGGAACTTGACGCCGCCGGCAGCCGGCGCCGAGCTCGTCTCGCTGCTCAACAAGTACTCCAGCCGCAAGGGCTGAGGGCCACGGCGCGGGCCTGCCCGCCCCTTACGGCGGCGTGATCCGGGCTTCCTCGGGCTGGGCGCGCCGCTGGAGTTCCTGGTACTGCTTGAGGAGTGGGGCGGCGGCTTCGGCCTGTCCAGCCATCTGGAGGGCGCGGGCAAGCTGGTAGTGCAAGCTGCCGTCAGTGTCGGTTTCCAGCGCCGCTTTGAGATGAGGGATGGCCCGCTGCGGTTGCCCCGTCCGCATATAGGCCAGGCCGAGTGAGGCGCGCGCAGCCACCTGCTGCGCCGCCTTTTCGAGATACGGAATTGCCTTCTCCGGCTGACCTTGGAGGAGCAGCGTATCTCCGTACATGAAGTTCAGTTGCGGAGCCTCCGGGTCAGCCGTCAAGAGCTCCTCCAGAACCGCCTGGGCGCCCCGGTGGTCTTGCGCTTGGTGCAGCGCCGCGGCCAATTGGGTGCGGAACTGCGGATCGGAGGGCGCCAGCTTCAGCGCGGCGCGCAGCTCGGCGGCCGCGTCGAGGTAGCGACCGTGGGCGCTGGCGACCTGCGCGTTCCACTGGTGGAGTTCGACCGAGGGCGGCAACTGCGCCAAGCGGGAAAACGTTTCCGCCGCCAGCGCGTTGTACGCGCGCGCCTGCCGGTAGTAGCTCTCTGGGGTGGCGGGCTGGACCCCACGCGCCGTCTTCCAGTCGGGCTGTGGCCGGGCCTGCTCCTTCCTCTCCTCTACGGCGGCCCAGTCCGGGTGGCCCGTCTTGCGGTAGATTTCGGCCAGGGCGGCGTGTGCCCCGGGCAGAGCGGGCATCTTCGCCAGGGCCTCGCGGTACAGCCCGAACGCAGAGCTGTACTGCCCCTGGCTCATCCGCGTCTCAGCCGCCAGCGCCAGCCACCAGGCGGAGCCTTGCGCCAGTTTGTCCAGCCGCTCGAAGGCACGCCGCGAAAGCGCTTCGTAGGAGCGACCCAGGGCGAACTGCGCGCGGGGATCGGTGGGCTGGAGGGCGGCGGCTTTCTCCAGCGGCCCCACCGCTCGCACGGGATCGCCCAACTCCAGGTAAATGGTCCCCAGCGAGAACCACGCCGGGTAGAGGTCAGGTTGGAGCTTGGCGGCGGCTTCGAATTGCCGGATGGCGTTGCGAGGTTGGCCCGCCAGTTGCTGGGCGAGGCCGAGATTCAGGATCAGGCCCGGGTTGTTGGGGACGGCGCGGACCAGCTCGGAGTAAACGGGGATGGCCTCGGCATAACGGCCGGCGGCCATGAGTTCCTTGGCGCGGCGAGATTTCAGCGCCAGTTCGTCGGGCTGGGCCAGAAGAAGGACAGCAAGGAGTAGGGGCGAGGCATGCCTCGCCCCTACCGCGCGCATCAGAATTGGAACCGGAGCCCGAAGCGGATCTGCCGCTCCGCGGTAGCGCCGGTGATGCACATGAAGTTGTTCAAGGTTCGAAGGCTGCCATCGGTGTTAAGCTGCATCGAGCCCGAGCCGGCATTCGGGTTGTTCCACCGCGGCGTATTGGTGACGTTGGGAGACTCCGCACGGAACTCGGCCTTGACCCGCTCGGTTAGCCGGAACTCCTTGTATACGGCCCCTGACATCTGCCAGAAACCCGGTCCGTACAGCGCGCTCCGGCCCATGGTGCCCGGGCGGTAAACGGGGTTCGCCGCGTTGAAGGTGAAGAGCGGATCCCGGAACGACATGGGGTCATAGTAGAGGAAGCCCGGCCCGCGCCCCTGGTCGATCTTCTTGACCGGAGCGATCTGGTCCGCCGTCGTGGTGCAGCCGATGCACCGCTCCGCCGCACTGCTGCCCGAGACCGTGAACGGCGTGCCGGTGTAAGCCACGAAACCGCTGGTAAGCTTCCAGCCGCCCAGGACCTTGTCGGCGACGCCGCTCAGGCTGTAGGTCTTGCCGGAGCCAACGGGCAGCTCGTAGACCCAGCCCAGCACTAAACTGTGCCGGCGGTCGCGCCCCGACGGGGCGTAGTTGCGCGCCATCATCGGCTCCCAGTTCCAGGCGGCCGGTCCCGTCCAGCCATCGTCCTCGGCCATGTTCATGTAGCGGCCCCAGGTGTAGGCGCCTTTCAGGTACAGCCCTTTGCTGAACGACTTGTTCAAGGTCACCTGTAGTGAGTTGTAGCTGCCGTAAGCGAAGCCGTCCCACATGTTCGCGGCATTGGTACGGCCATACAGTTTCGCCAGCGGCAGGTTTCTGGTATCGGCGCCCAGCCCGGGACCCACCGTGTTGATGTTGCGGTAGATCATCTGATGGATGGTGCGGGTACCGACGTACGCCGCGGAGACGACGGCGTCCAGCGGGAGCTTGCGCTCGACGGTGAAGTTCCAGGACTGGATGTAGCCGCGAGTGAGCTTGCCACCCCAAGGGCTGCACGGCCCCATATCGAGGTTCAGCGGCAGCTCGAGGGTGCCCTTGCTGACGTCCGGAGTGGGAACGTCGGGGATGCCCTGGGCCAGGGTGTTGTACCAGCCGTAGCTGCTCTCCCGGAACGCGGCCCCCTCGGTGCCGGCGCCCCAGGAGGCGGACAGGCTCGCCGGATACTGGCCGCGCAGCGGGCGCGAGAAGGGCAGCGGATTATAGTTCAACCCATAACCGCCGCGGACTACCCAGTTCTCACCGGCACGGTAGGCGAAGCCGAAGCGCGGGGAGAACAGCTTCTTGCTGACGGTGA